>JAVWJE010000015.1:0-22008 GCA_036639135.1 Carnobacterium sp.
AAAAAATGCGTATGAATGGCTATCAAATTCATACGACTATTGATAAGTCTATCTATGACGCTATGCAAAACGTAGTCGTTAGCAATGCTAAAAATTTAGGTTACCAAAAAGAAATAAACTGGACAAACCCAGAAACAAATGAAACAACAACAATTATCGAACCTGTACAAAATGGGAGTGTTTTATTAGATAACGCAACAGGGGCTATTCTCTCATTTGTAGGTGGTGTTGATTTTAACCTTTCTCAAGTAAATCATGCGTTTGATACTAATCGATCACCTGGTTCTACTATTAAACCGCTTTTAGTGTATGCGCCGGCCCTTGAAAATGGAACAATTACACCCGCAACAATCGTTCCTCAAACGAAGTTAGTCGTTCCTGACGGAGTTACTGGGACCCATGAAATAAAAAACGATGGTGGTAAAGTTCCTGGAACATGGATTAGCGCTCGAGAAGGATTGGCTAGATCTAGTAATATTGTCACTTCGAGAATCTATATGGAAATGCAAAAATCTTTCGTTCCAGGAGAATACCTTCCAAAAATGGGTATCGGAACAGATTCTATAGCAGAAGATGAATATAAAAATATCGCTTTGGCTATCGGTGGTACTGAAGGCGGAGCATCTGTACTAGAGCAAACAACAGCATTCTCTACTCTTGCTAATAATGGTACACATACAGAAAATTATATGATTGAATCTATTGAAGATTCAGCTGGAGAAGTCCTGTATCAACATGAAACGAAATCTAACCCAGTCTTTACTCCTCAAACAGCCTATCTAACTATTGATATGCTAAGAGATGTTTTAAATGCTGGTACTGCTACTGATGTGAAAGGTCAATTGAATTTTAGTGCTGATTTAGCTGGTAAAACAGGAACTTCAGAAAACCAAAAGGATATTTGGTTTATTGCTAGTACACCTAAAGTTACCTTAAGCTCTTGGATTGGTTATGATAATTCTGTTGAAGAGAATTATTTAGATGAATACTCTGGATACGGTAGTTCAGGAGGTCGAAATCGAGCATATTGGTCACAACTTGCTAATGCCATTAATAACGCTAACCCATCAATTATGGGAGCTAATCAATCTTTTCAACAGCCTGAAGGAATTGTTTCCTCAACTGTAAATGAAAAGACTGGTACAAAAGCTGGTAAATTCAAATTGGGGAACGAAAAAGAAATTACCGTTTCTGGTGAAACGGTAACCGAGTTATTCAATAGTAAGTATCTTCCAAAAGCTGCTACGTATAATTTTGCTGTAGGAGCAAATGAAAAGGATCTAAAAGACTTTTGGGGCGGTATAGCCAGTGCTGAAGCTAAAGAAAAAGCTGAAAAAGCTAAGGCTGACGCAGAAAAAAAATCTAAAGACGATGCTGAAGCTAAAGTTAAAGCAGACGCTAAGGCTAAAGCGGATGCTGAAGCTAAAAAGAAAGCAGACACTGAGGCTAAAACCAAAGCGGATGCTGAAGCTAAAAAGAAAGCAGAATCTAATTAATACAACAAAAAAAGCCCGAATAAAGAGAATCTTCTCTTATTCGGGCCATTTTTTTATTTTGAAGTTCCGCGATTAGCAATGTGATGAGGTAAAATAATTGTTTTCTCATCTACCTCTTCTTTATTCATTAATTTTGTCAATAAGCGCATAGAAACAGCTCCAATATCATACAAAGGTTGAGTAATTGTACTCAATTTAGGACGAACCATTTCTGTTAGTTTTGAATTATTAGCTGTAATGATTTCAAAATCTTCTGGTATACGAAGATTTGAATCTAAAGCACCGTTTAGAATACCAACTGCTAACTCATCATCACCGACAAATGCTGCCGTTGCACTTGCTTCAGCTAACTTAGAAAAAATTTCTTCTCCAGCTGAGAAAGTATAGTCTGTTTCGAAGATTAAGCTTTCGTCAAAAGAAACTCCCGCATCAGATAGAGCTTTTTTGTATCCATTCATTCGATACACACTGTTGATAGGTTCGTCTTTTTGAGATCCAGAAACAAACGCAACACGCTTGTGTCCCTTAGCTAATAGTTCAGTAATAGCTTCTTCTGTAGCTGCTTCATAGTCAATATTTACGCTACCTACTTGTTGATCTGGATCAACAGTACCTGCTAATACTACTGGAATTTTTGAACGGGAAAATTCAGCACGTAATTCATCTGTAATCTTATGCCCCATATAAATTAATCCATCAACTTGTTTTGCTAATAATGTATTTAATACATTTACTTCTTTTTGATCGTTTTGATCAGAATTAGCTAAAATAATATTATATTTATACATTGTAGCAATATCATCAATTCCTCTTGCTAGTGATGAAAAATATAAATTTGTAACATCCGGTATGATTACACCTACTGTTGTTGTTTTCTTACTAGCTAAACCACGAGCAATTGCATTGGGTCTGTAATCCAAGCGATCGATGACTTCTAATACTTTTTTGCGAGTAGTTGGCTTTACATTTGGATTTCCGTTGACAACTCTAGAGACTGTTGCCATTGATACATTCGCTTCTCTTGCTACATCATAAATAGTAATAGTTTGTTTTTCCATATATATTATCTCCTTTAATTAAGTTCTTTTATTCATTAATATTATTATATTAGACTCTAACAATCTTTATCAGATTATGCAAGCGTTTCAATTGCGTTTTGATTAAAATTTCATTTTACCTTTTCATAATTTTGTTATTTTATATATATTCTTTTCTTTTTCTTTTATTTATATTTATATTTTCTAATGATACAATTAGTTAAGAGCAAAAATATAATAGAAAGTTGGGCTTGAAAGATGATAAATCAGAAATTAAATCGTTTAAAAGAATGGTTAAAAGAAACTAAGATGGATTGTGTTTTATTGAATGATCCAGAAAATATTGCTTACTATAGCGCTTTTAAAAGTGATCCTCATGAAAGAATTTTAGCGTTAGTTGTTTTCCCTTTTGCTGATCCTTTTCTTTTTACACCTTCTCTAGAAATAAAAGATGCAGAAAATAGTGAATGGCCATTTTCTGTTTATGGTTATTTAGACAATGAAGATCCTTGGTCAATTCTATCGAAAAAAATACAAGAGAAAAGCAATCAACCTATTAGGTTTGCAATTGAAAAAGCCTTTTTAACTGTGGAACGTTACGAAATGCTTCATCATTATTTTGAGAATTCTCAATTTTTAAATGTATCAGAAAAAATACAAGAAATGAAGCTTATTAAAGATTCTGATGAAATAAAACGGATGATTGAAGCGGGTAAATGGGCAGATAAAGCTTTGGAAATTGGATTTAACAGCATTAAAGAGGGCATTTCTGAGGAAGAAATTGTTGCGGAGATTGAGTACCAATTAAAAAAACAAGGGATCAAAGAAATGAGTTTTGAAACGATGGTCTTAACTGGCGATCATGCTGCTAGTCCACATGGCGTTCCTAGTTCAAGAAAAATCAAAAAAAATGACATGGTTCTTTTTGATTTAGGTGTTGTCTATAACGGGTATACCAGTGATGTTACAAGAACGGCTATTTTTGGAAAACCATCAAAAGAAGCTGAAAAAATTTATTCTATTGTTCTTAAAGCTCATCAAGCTGCAATTGCAGCAGTAAAACCTGGTGTAACAGCTGGACAATTAGATGAAATTGCTCGAAATATTATTACAAAAGAAGGTTATGGCGAATATTTTACTCATCGTCTTGGACATGGTTTAGGAAGTAACGTTCATGAGTATCCTTCTATTATGAAAGACAGTGAATTAATCATTAAAGAAGGCATGTGCTTTTCAATAGAACCTGGAGTTTATGTTCCAAACGTTGCGGGTGTTAGAATTGAAGATTGTTTACATGTAACCAAAAACGGATGTGAGCTTTTCACAAAAACACCTATAAGTTTTCAATCCATCATCTGATAAAAAAGACGATACCTCCTTTTTTAATAGGAAAGTATCGTCTTTTTATTTTTTTCAGTCTTTAACTAAATGCTTTATTTTTTTTTGAAATCAGTAGATTTTTTATGATCGGCATTGTAATTCATTGCATTATTTTCAATGTCTTTTTTCAAAGAATCTGAATCTAATTTTACATCTGCTTTTAAATCAGTAGATTTATTTTTTGCTTCTGATTTCGCATCGTCAGCTGCTTCTTTTACATCTTCTGATGCATCTTTAGCCTTATCTTTTACATCTTTTTTTGCATCAACAGCAACATCAGCCAAGTCTTCTGAAGTATCTTTTACATTTGATTTAGCATCATCAATTGTTGCTCCAACTTTTTCTTTTGTATCAGCAGCAGTTGCAGATAAATCAGATTTAACTTTATCCGCGTTGTCCATTAAGTCTCCATGAATATTATGCAAGTCTGCTCCTACTTCTTTAGAAGTTTGAGTTAATTGCTCTTTCATTTGAGACGCTGTATCTTTCAAGCTGATTTTGATATCTTCTGATGCATCTTTAGCTACATTTTTGATCTCTGATCCTTTTTCTTTTGCAATATCTGAGTAATCTTTTGCTGTATGTTTAGCGTCTGCAGCTTGCTTAGCTAAGTCATCGCGTAATTCTTTTCCTGATTTTGGTGCATATAATAATGCTGCAATACTAGCTGTTACTGCTCCGATAATTGTTCCTAATAAAAATCCATGTTTTTTTGACATAATTGATTTTCTCCTTTTCAAGTTAACTTATTTTTTCTTTACCAGCTTATTTTAAAAAATAGGGATTAATTTGATTTTCTTTTTCTATTAAGATTTAAAGCAGTTTTACCAACTTTTGTTACCATTCCTGCTTTTACTGTCTTTTTAGTCGTACCAGAAACATGTCCTGCTAAATTACGAGTTGATGAATTTAAACTGGATACCGATACTCCTAAGTCCCCAATTGCTTGGAATACAGGATCAGTTTTACTTAATTTCCCGTTCACATCATCAAGCGTTGTATTCGTTTTGTTTAATAGACCTTCAACTTCAATTAACAAACTATCAGCATCTTTTGTTATTACTTCGATACTAGTATTTGCTTCTTTTACAGTCTTAGAAACTTCTTCGATTACTTTTGAAACTTTTAATAATACCACGATTAAAAAAACGACTAATGCTGCAAATGCTATTGCAGCTATTAATGCTGCTATTTCTCCACCTGTCATGTTAATTCCTCACTTCCTTCATTTTATTTAAGATTATTTAATTTTATACTTTTTTACAAAAAAACGATTGAAAAATAATTAGTTCTTTTGCAAAATGTAGTAAAATTACTTCATGTTTAGAATACCACATCGTTTTTCTCACTTCAAATGATATGATACCGATTTCTAAATTAAATCAGTAATAGATAGATGTCGTTTTTTAAAAAAATATTAATGTTAAAAAGATTAAGATAGTTAAAAGTTTAATAGGTTTATTTTCCTTTCTTTTATTAATTTGTTATGATTAAGAATAGTAACCTATTTTTGAAAACTATGATTAAAGGAGTCATTCTATGAATAATCAATCAGACAGTTCTGTTACTGCCGAAGTAGTCGATTCCGTTGCAAAACAAACATCTTTTTTTATAGATTTTTGGCAAGATATTGATTGGAATAAACTATTATCTGCTGGTATCTCAAAAACAATTCAAATTTTTATTTTCTTTCTTATTTTCATTATTATTAAAAAAATTGGGAATGCATTTATTACTCGAACTTTTCAAAATTATCGAAGAAAAAAGCATATTTCATTAAGCCGTCTAGATACTTTAGATAACCTCACTCATAATATTTACAATGCCATGCTTGGTTTCTTTCTAGCGTATGCTATTCTTTCAGAAATAGGAATTCCTGTTGGTACATTACTAGCTGGTGCAGGCGTCATCGGTTTAGCATTCTCTTTAGGAGCACAAGGATTTGTTAGCGATATTGTAAACGGATTTTTTATTCTATTAGAAAAACAAGTAGATATTGGAGACGTTGTTACATTTAGTGATATTACTGGTACTGTTACCGATGTTAATTTAAAAACAACCACTGTAAAAAGCTTTGATGGCACAGTTAACTTTGTACCCAATCGCTATATCACGGTTATTAGCAATTTATCTAGATCAGATATGCGTGCTCAGATAGATATTCGAATGAAGCCTGATGTTGACATGATCAAAGTAAATACAATCATCGAACAAGTAAATAGCCGACTAGTTCCTTTACACCCTGAAATTACTCAAGAGCCAACTAGTTTAGGTCTAATGGATACAGGTGAGGGATTCCTAGCTGTAAGGATTATTATTTTTACACTACACGGAAACCAGTTCTCTATTCAAAATACTTTTTTCCAAGAATATGTGATTGCTCTGACAAATGAAGGAATTGACATTCCGGTAGCCCAAATAAAAATACCGACTTAATTTTTTTCTTATCGTTCATAAAATATGGGATTCTTATCTCTTATCTCTTTTCTCTAACAAAAGTCGCATATTTTTTTATAAAAAGATAAATATACCAAAAACATGATTTCGTTTAAAAAAATTATACTATATTGTATTTAGCTACAATTAACTAAAAAAAAATTAATTTTAAAATGAAAGGACTGAGAAAACACATTGAAATCTCCAAAAATTTTAATTTTGACGGGCAGTTATGGAAATGGACACTTAGAAGTAACAAACGCTTTAGTTGAAGAGTTAAAGAAACGTGACATCACTGATATTGTTGTTTCCGATTTATTTTATGAGGCTCATCCTATCCTAACAAACTTTACTAAACAACTTTATTTGAAAAGTTTTACTAAAGGTCAAAGTATTTATGGGTTTTTATATTACAATTCAGATGCTCGTTTAACTGATTTTCGAATTGACCGTATTATCGATCGGTATGGATACATGCGCATTAGTCAATTAATGAATACTTATGATTTTGACGTCGTTATTAATACCTTTCCTATGCAAGCTTTGCCTATTTATAAACAAAAGAACCATCACAATATTCCGTTTGTAAACGTATTGACTGATTTTTGTTTGCACTCACGTTGGCTTTCTGATGAAATAGACCATTTCTTTGTAGCCGGCGAGTCCTTAAAGAAAGAATTAAACGAATCAGGTATATCTTCTAAAAAAATAACTGTTTCGGGTATACCTATTAAAGAAGACTTTTACAGTATAAAAACAACCGCTTCTGATAAAACGGACGACTTGATTCATCCAAAAAAATTATTGATTTCAGCTGGTGCTTTCGGTGTTATAAAAAATCTTCCAACCTTAATTGAAGAACTTTATAAAAAAAGCAACCTAAATATCACAGTAATTTGCGGACGAAATCTAGAACTTTTTAATTTACTAATCACTAAGTTTCATGGTATCTCTTCTATACGTATTTTGGGCTATGTAAAAGATATGGCCACACTTATGGAACAAGCTGATATTATGGTTACTAAACCCGGTGGTATTTCTCTTTCAGAAGCATTAGCTATTCAAGTACCATTGGTCTTAACTCCAGCTGTTCCTGGACAAGAATTAGATAACGCTAAATTATTCGAATCAAAAAGCATGGCTCTTATAACTTATGAAGAAGAGGAAATTGTTCCTGCTATTCTTTACTTACTAAAAAATCCATCCTTCGCTGCAGAAATAAAGAATAATATGAAAGAACATTTTTATCCAAATGCAGCTGCTACGATTATTGATGAAATTCTTGCTATAACAAAAAAGAACGATTCTTCAAAGGAGAATTCACATGAAAAAGAACACATTAATACTCGATAAACATTTCTTTTTTTTGCTATTGTCTTTACTTTTAATAGAATATGTTAGAGCGGCCTATGTAATTAGTTATTTACCGGTGCAAGCTGCAATTGGAAATCAATTTTCCGTCGCATTTGTGGGATTAGCTGTTAGTCTACATTTCATAAGCGACGCATTTTCTAATTTTCAAATAGGATTTTTAATGAATCGTTTTGGTGTTAAAAAAGTTGTTTCATTTTCTTTGATTATTTGCTTTATAGCCTTACTTTCTGTTCCTGTTTTTCAGTTTCATTCTTTCACTATTCTACTTACTTCTATTGTTTTAGGTTTAGGAGCTTGTCCAGTTTGGATTATTGTTTTGGCAAGAGCAACTGAGGGCAAACGTGGTTCTAACATGGGTTTAGTTTATTTTTGCTGGCTGTTAGGTATTGCTGGCGGAGTTATATTAATGAATTATCTGATGATTGATCATTTTTTATTTGCTTATTGGCTATTGCCTATCTTTATAGGTGTCGCTTTTATCTTTTTTTATTTTTCAGGTAATCATCCCAATCCAAATGCAAAACAACAATCATTTAGTGACATTTTTAAACAAAGCGTTAGAGTTTTTGTTAGAAGTAGAAAAATTTTACCTGGAACGTTGATCCAAAGTATTGCCGTTGGTATGATGATTCCTATTCTTCCTACCTTTGTGCTACAGAATCTTCTTTTAGATTATCACTACTATATGTTACTCGTTACAACAGCTGGTATTACTGCAATTATTTTTATGATTCCTTTAGGTCGCTTGACCGATCGATTTAAAACTAAAGCTATGTTTATTATTGGCTTTGGTTTTTTTGGGTCAGCTCTTATTTTGCTAACCACAATAAAATCATTAAATCTTATTTTCATTACGGTTTTTCTTTTAGCCGTTGCTTATACATCTTATTTACCCTCTTGGAATGCATTTGTCGCAAGCAATATACAAAAGAAGGATCAAAATGTAAGTTGGGGAATAATTTCTTCATTTCAAGGAATAGGTACAATGCTTGGCCCAGTGGTTGGTGGATTGCTTGCTACCTTTGGTTCTGGACTGACTGTTCTTATTAGTGGCTTATTATTTATCCTACTTGCTTTCTTTTATCTGTTTATTGAGTGACCTATTTTATGACCTTTATTTTAAAAACTTAATAAATTCAAAAAGTAATGCAGCAAGAATAGTTCCTCTTGCTGCATTACTTTTTATACATATTCTTTTTTACGTTTTACATCGTATTTATTTTCAAATTCATGGGCGATTCTATTGGTTGCTTTAAGTAGTTCGCTACGGGTTACGATACCTGTGAAATTTCCATCTGATGCTGCTACACAAACAAATGAATTCCGAACAAGTAAGTGTAAGACTTCTTCTAAATCATAAGGATCTTCGATTAACGCAAAATCTGTTTGCATGACATCCTCAACACAGATATCTCCCAGTTTATTAAAATCAACATCTTCAATACTAGTTATTGCATCAATAACCATCGACATAGAAATTAATCCTCGTATTTTATATTTTGAATCTAAAACAGGAATAACCGTGTATCCGATCTTTGTTAGTACTAATAATGCATGGTCTAAGCGGTTGGTCATTTGAATATGAGCAACCTGTTCTGCTGGAATCAAAAAGTTTTCTTTATTTTCTAATAACATTTTCCCGATTTCTTTCCCTATCATGTCTATCAATTTCCTTCCTCACTAATGGACCTCTACATTCATTTTAAGTGAAAACGTATTAAAATAATAGTATAAAGCAAGCTTTTTATTTTATCAATTATTTTTCAAAAAATAAGTTAAATTGATTACTTACTGCTTCTTAGGGTCTCGTAAACGATCGTTTTAATTCTTCAATGGGTTTATGTAACCTATTATAATAAGTCACTTGAATTGTATTCTTATCTGACTCAACAATGGCGTATGTTTTTAACTTATAAGCCCCTCGAGGCAATAAAATACTTCCAGGATTTAACACCAAAACCCCATCAATTATTTCTGCTGCCAATTCATGTGTGTGTCCAAAAAAAGCAAACTTAGCTTTTACTTCTTTTGCCAAAAATACCAATGTCTGCATAGAGTTTTTCACATCGTGCAAATGACCATGAACCCAAACGACTTTTTCTTGACCAATTTCTATTGAACGTACAGGTGGGTAAGCTTGATCGAAGTCCATATTGCCTTTTACAGACATCATCTCTTGCCAAACTGAATCTGTTTCAGCTAACTCTGAATCCCCACAGTGAATCATTGCATCAACTTTTCCTCTATACGTTTTAATGAGTTCTATTAAAATATCTCGATCGCCATGACTATCACTTACGACTAATAATTTCATTTCATCCACCTCATTATTTATTTGTTTGAGTACTTAACCAGTTATCCCATACTTGATCTAATTTTACTAACGCTTGAGCACGATGACTGATTTTATTTTTTTCCATTTCAGATAATTCTGCCATTGATTTACCAGAATCGGTTGCATAAAATAAAGAATCATATCCAAAACCATTTTCTCCACGTGGTATACCTAATATGGTCCCTTCTACTTCTCCCTCAACAACTAAACTTTGTTTATCAGGATAAGCTAAAGCTAACGTACAGTGAAACTGTGCTGTTCTTAGGTTACTTGGAACATCTGTTAAATCGTGTAGCAGTTTTGCATTATTAGCAGCATCACTTTTAGGTTCACCAGCGTAGCGTGCTGAAAAAATCCCTGGTCGTCCTTCTAAAGCATCTACTTTCAATCCAGAATCATCAGCTAATACCATTACATTCAGTCTATTTGCAATGGTCTCTGCTTTCATTAAAGCATTTTCAGCAAACGTTGTTCCTGTTTCTTCTACTTCTGGAATTTCCGGATAATCTAAGAGCGTTTTAATTTTAATCCCTTTCTTAGCAAATAAGGTCTCAAACTCTCGTGCTTTTCCTTTATTTTTTGTCGCAATTAAAACAGTATCCGACAAGACAAGGTCATGTTCTGTATGTTTTTCGTCATCTTTATTAATAGCTTCATTTTGAATATGGATTAATTCTTCTATTCCTTTTTCTCCAATTTCAAGCATATCCATTAACTGAGCACCTGAAAAAGTTGATTCTTCACCTGTACCCTGTATTTCTGAAAACTTACCACTAGCCGTCATAACAATATTCATATCAACAGCTGCAGTACTATCTTCTGAATAGTCCAAATCTAATAACACTTCATTCCTTTCTGTTATTCCAACGCTAATTGCAGCAATATTTTCTTTGATAGGATTTTCCGTTATTTGACCACTTTCTAGTAAAGTCAAAATAGCTAGCTTCATTGCAACGAAAGCACCTGTTATACTAGCTGTACGTGTCCCACCGTCTGCTTGAATAACATCACAATCAATTGTAATTGCTCGTTCACCTAACTTGTCTAGATCAACTATAGAGCGTAGTGTACGAGCTATAAGGCGTTGAATTTCCATTGTTCTTCCTGTTAACTTACCTTTTGCAGATTCACGAATGGTCCTCGTATTAGTAGCTCTTGGTAACATCGCATATTCAGCATGAATCCAACCTTTACCTTGTCCACGTATAAATGGTGGAACTTTTGTTTCGATTGTAGCATTACAAATAACTTTTGTATCTCCAAAAGTTACTAACACTGAACCTTCGGGGTGTTTTAAATAGTTTGTTTCAATCGTAACGTGACGAAGCTCATTATTTTCCCTTGCATCTTTCCTCATAATTCCCTCAATTCTGAAGACATTTTTAAAGTCCTAATTTAATATGTTCTAATTTAAAAGTGTCTATTTCAAGCCATTGTGATGCAATCGATTCAAACATTTGAGTCGATCCGGTTGTATAAAAATTGTATTCAGTCTCTTCATTATCTCTACTATCAATGGACAAATCGAAATAATCTAGAATAGTACTTACTTCACTAACTGTTTCTGCACCTGAATCAATTAACGTAACTGTATCGCCCATCACATTTTGAATAATAGATCGTAACAATGGATAATGTGTGCACCCTAAAATCAATGTATCCAATCCTACATTTTTTAAGGGACGCAGTGTTTCAGCAACAACTTTTTTTGCTATCGCACTATTGTATTCATTGCTTTCAACTAATGGAACAAATTTTGGGCAAGTTAAACTCGTAACGCTTGTTCTAGTATCTTTAGAGTTGATCATTTTTTTGTATTGGTTACTTTTAACTGTTCCTTCTGTCCCAATCACACCTATTTTGTTATTTTGAGTACTTTTTATAGCTGCTCGACTGCCAGGCAAAATAACTCCTATCACAGGAATCGCCAACTTTTTTTTGATATCTTCTAAGGCCGCTGCTGTTGCTGTATTACAAGCTATAACGAGCATTTTAATATCTTTCTCTAATAAGAATTGAGTCATTTGCCAAGTGAATTTCAAAACCTGTTCTTCTGGTCTAGGTCCATAAGGGCACCTTGCAGTATCTCCAACATAGTAAATGGATTCATTAGGCAGTTGTCGAATAGCCTCTTTAACGACTGTTAATCCACCTACTCCTGAATCAATGAAACCTATTGCTTGTTTTTTCATATTTTAACAACCTTCATATAAAATTAATTTGTCTGTTAGCTCTATCTTCTCTTTTTTTTATGTAAAATTCAAGTCTTATAAATAAAAAAGATAGGTTTCTACTCTATCTCACGTTATAATGGGTTAGTATAAACTGCGAGGTGAAAAAGATTGAAAGAACAAAAAACAACTATTGACTTGAATTTATTTGAAGAGAATAACCTTTTTTTTGGACAAACATTGTTACGAGATGTCTTGTTACCAAATTTATTAGGAACTGAAACAAATGAAATTTTATATTGGGCTGGAAAAGAGATTGCGAGACAATACCCTCTTCGCTCTATTGAGGATATCACTCTTTTTTTTGAAAGAGCAGGCTTTGGAAAACTTATGTTAGATAAGCGTGATTACCAAACAATTGTATACCAATTGACCGGCACTCATATCGAAAGTCGGATAAACAGCGTTGGAAATCTCACTTTTAATTTGGAGGCAGGTTTTCTGGCAGAACAAATTCAACAGCAAGAAAGTAAGTATACCGAAGCTTTTTATGAAATTAACACAAAAATACTTACTGTTACGATTACATTAAAACAAGATGAAAAAGATAGTGAACCAATCGAACAGACTGACGAGTTCTTTACTTTAAATAAACAGAACGAAGAGCCTAATTTGGTGGATGTCGCTGAAAAAATGGATGAAGATAAGCTGGATATACTTGATGATATTCTACTTACTGTTGACAAATCTAAAGACGTTCAGTTAAATGAGAAGGCTTCTATTTTTGATAAATTACCTTCTCGTTCTTCAAAACATACTAAAAAATAATAAAAACAAGTTAGTGGGATTAGTATCTCATTAACTTGTTTTTCTTTTTATTTACTTTTTCTTTTCATTAAGCATAATATTCCATGATGTTTTCATTGTTTTGAACATTCCAGCATCAGAATAAACTAACACATTTGAACGATAGAGAATTAGGGAAATATAAGAACAAAAGACCGTGAAAAGGATCATCAAGAGAATAGCTAGTATATTTCCGGTATTCGTGACAGTTTCGCTGGCTACTCTAAAAGGCATAACCATCGGAGTGAAAAAAGGAATATACGAAGCAACTTTGACAATCAGTTGATTCGGACTAGCAAATGCAAACATTCCAGCATAAAAACCAATCATAGAAAGAAAAATTAATGGCGTCACTGCTTTGTTGACATCTTCTGTTTTAGATACAAGTGATCCTAAAAAAGCAGCAATAGAGGCATATAGAATAATTCCTAAGATGAAATAAATGGCTGAGTATCCTAATAAGCCTTGTAACAATTCCTTAATATCAATCCCTTGCATAATCGTTTGTACTATTTCAAATTCTTTTCCGATTTGATAGGCAATAAACCCAATGACGCCGTAAATAACAACTTGAGTAAGGCAAACCAATAAAATCCCTATTAGCTTTCCGAAAAAGTGAACAGAAGAACTAACACTTGATAGGATGATTTCCATAATTCGAGTTCCTTTTTCTGAAGCAATCTCTTGAGCGATAATACTCGAATAATTAACAATAAAGAGGAATACTGCTATTCCAACAACATATGCACTCCATCTTTTTATGGATGTATCTGAATTGTTTTGATTAGACACTGTTTCTCCTTCAAAACGAATAACCTTAT
Source organism: Carnobacterium sp. (assembly GCA_036639135.1). GTDB lineage: Bacteria > Bacillota > Bacilli > Lactobacillales > Carnobacteriaceae > Carnobacterium_A. The sequence continues at coordinate 13,897 of JAVWJE010000015.1, forward strand.
CGTCTACATTCGCAGAGGATTTCAATTGCATCACTTCTTCTCGAGTTAACCCTAACTCAATAGCTGTTCGATTCAACTGTATATTAGTCAACATAGTTTCTAAGACCATTATATCTAGCGCTTTCGCTACGGAAGTATGAATATACTGCGCATCAATGCGATCTCCTTCTGTTGTTACCATTAAATAGCCATCTAGCTTTTCATTTTTCATGGCAATTTCAGCCGCTTTTTTAGTTTTAATTTCTTTATGAATATCAAACTGTTCCTTATTAGATCCCAAAGCTGTGCTTATTTCTGAATCTGTTGTAATCAGTGCTATCTTAGGGATTTCATTAAACGAAGAACCAACAAAATAAATAACTAGCCCTACAACCGCTAAAATAACGATTGGTGAAAGAACCATTGATATAAAGCCAACAGATTTAACATTTTTTTTATAAACTTCTCCTGCAATTACTTTAAATTTGTTCATTTGGCACCTCAGCTTTCATTCTGAAAATTTCTTCAAGAGTAGGTGGCTGTTGACTAAATGTTGGTATATATCCATTACTAGTAACCGTTTTGAATAGTTCTTTTCCGTATTTAGGATCCGATAAGTCAAGAACAGTTAAACCATCCTTTGTTTTCTTGAGGTTTATAACGCCTGGCATATCTAAAAGAGCTTCATCTGAAATGGTCGTTTCTAAAAATATTTTTGTTCGACCAAACTTTTCACGAATGTCATGCACTCGTCCTTCCAAAACCATTTCACCGTTACGCAACATAATTAAGCTGTCACAAATATCTTCAACGTTATTCATATCATGACTCGAAAAAATGACACAAGCTCCCTGGTTCTTTAATTCTTTAATCCCTTCTTCTAATAAACTTGCATTAATTGGGTCTAATCCACTGAAAGGTTCATCTAAAATAACTAGTTTAGGCTGATGAATAAGCGTGCAAATCAATTGGACTTTTTGTTGATTGCCTTTTGACAATGATTTTACCTTATCTGTTTTTTTGCCTTTAACTTCAAATTTTTTCATCCAACTATCAATTAGAGGTTTAATTTCTTTTTTCGTTTTTCCTCTCAAGCGAGCAAAATAGATAATTTGATCTTCTATCGTTATTTTAGGATATAACCCACGTTCTTCTGGCAGATAACCAACAATGTCATAATCCGTCTTCTTTAAGGGGGAACCATTCCATAAGACTATTCCTTTATCTGCAGTTAAAAAATTTAAAATAAGGCGAAATACAGTTGTTTTACCTGCTCCATTTTGCCCAATAATTCCCATGATTTCTCCGTCTTGAATTGTAAAACTAACTTCATCCACAGCAGTAAGAGAACCAAACGTTTTCTTTAGGTTTTTTATTTCCAACATAGTATTTCTCCTTTTTGTCTTTATTTTTTAGTTTAATATACATTTTATACATCATAATCTCATCCTATCTTTTTATTGAATAAAAAGATAGGAATGAATAGGGGCATTCATTCCTTTCTAGTTTACCCATTTACTTTTATCTTAGGAACTTGCTTTTTTAGTTCTGCAATAAAAGAAGGTTTATCGTTAGGAGATAATTTGATAGATTTTATTCCGACCTTTGTTTGGTAATAAAGAATCAATCCATCTTTTGAGCTTAATGCCCTTTCTCCATTTAATAAATCTGCTAAGCGGTAATGAGCTTCTTTTGCTTCTATCAACTGATTGTATTGAATCTGTTTAATAAATAGACCCTTTCTTATCAGTATACTTTCTTTGTTAAAAGTATATGAAATGAACCAAGCAGCTGCTAACCAGGACACTAAGGCAAACCCCAATAAAATCCATCCTATCCAAATTAGCCATTGGTCAAATGATAAGGTTGTCAAAACGACAATCAAACTGATAACGAATAGAAAACTATTCGATGAAAATAAAATAAGTAATAAGCTGTCTCGTTTTGTGCGAAAGGTCATTTTTTTAGAGTCTCCTTTGTATCTTTTTCTAACAGAAAATCTATAACGATTGAATTAAACAAATCCGGTTTTTCTATCATTAAAAAGTGGGTTGTTTTTGGTAAAGTAACCATCCTACTTTTTGATACTAATTCATGAATTTTTTTTGTATGATTTTTTTTAATCACATCATTTTCACCAACTACTATTAGCGTACGTGCCGTTATTCTTTTTAAATCAGCATCATCTAGTTTAATTTGGTGCCACATTAAGTCTATCACTTCTTTTCGCTGTCGCTTAGATTTAGAAATAAAACCCACTAGCTTCAGATAATAAAAGAGTGCTTTTACTTGTAGAAAATTCTTTGTTTTTAAACCATCTGCTTTATAATTTGCTCCAACGATAACAAGATTATCCACTCGTTCTGGGAAGTGTGACGCCAAATACAACCCCAAATTCCCACCATCACTAAAACCTATGATAGCTACTTTCTCCAATTGAAAGTAATCTAATACGTGAATAATATCCTTTGCCATATTTTCAAATGTCAAACCAATTTTTCCATGATCCGATTGACCGTGACCACGACTATCTAGTGCGATTACTTTATAAAACTTTTTAAAATAGGTTAGTTGATTATTAAAAATGGTATGGTCTTCTTCATTACCATGCAATAAAAGCAAAGGTTTCCCTTTCCCGTCTACATGACAAAATAACAAGTCATCATTTATCGGGATATAATAATCTTTTATTTTGTTCATCCCCTTTAATGAATGGATCGTTTCTTTCTATATCTTTAAATTAGTTTAACATACTTTCAAATGATTTTTTATTCCACGTACGATAAAGTTTATACATTCTCAGACAACAAAAAACAGTCATCTTTAAAGACAACTGTTCTTTTTTTATACCAAAACACAGGGGGTGGTTTTGATAAGCTATTTAATTTACAAGTTTATATTCAGCTCAATTGTTTTTAGCGTAATGGCTGTTTCATTTATAAACTTTACAAATGTCAGTTTGCTTACATACATTTTATTTAAATCATTTAAAGTGAGATTATGTTTTCTTAACACATTATCAAAAGGGCAATCAATAATGCCGTCTGCATTCTCGATCAAATCTTCTTCAGTTATATTTAATGTACTTTTCATATCTTTACCTTCAATAATATAAGCATAAAATATATTTAACTGTTTCATAATTTTCACTCCCACTTTTATAAAAATAACGTTTTATTCGCTCTTTACTTAAAGTGTAGAAGTTCATTTTGTCTGTGTGTGCGACTCCCCCTACTCTCCAAATTCATTCCTCAATTGTTAAGTTAGTTAATCAGCAAGTCATTTGGAAGAAGGTAGCCTTAGTAGCCAATACGAGAGTCGTTTAGCCACCACCACCCACAAACCAAAGTACTGGTAAGATTGCCATAAGTTTTTTTAAGACCTTGATATAGCCTGTTTTCATGTAATCCCTCCGCTCTATAAATAGAGTATAACAAAGTAACGGGATTTTATTGTATAATGTGCATATAGTAACATTATTTTTTTAAATTTAAATAGGGAGTGATGATTTATGACGAAAACTATCGAAGCTTTCGGACCTGCATTAAGAAAAATACGCGAAAATAAAGGCTATACACAAGAGACTGTAGCTCGTAATGCTATGAACCGGTCAACTTATACACGTTTTGAGTCCGAAAATATTACAACTAATGTAACAAAGTATGTTCAAATACTTAATAATTTAGACATGTCTCATAAAGAATTCTCCTATATTCATCAGTTATATCAATTAAACAAAAAAGAAGATATTCTTTTTCAATTTAATTCTATTACAACTAACTCTGATATCGCACTCTTAACACAATTAAAAAGTGATGCTGAAAGTTATTTAATAGAAAATGATGATTCTGTTATTAAAGACATCGTTGAAATTTACCATGCGCTCCTTACATTAGCACAAACTCATGATTTAAAAAAAGCATATAAACATGCAGAAAAAGTTTGGTTTCGATTAGAAAAAATGGATAAATGGTACTTAACAGAACTACGTTTGCTAAATAATATTTTGTTTTTTTTCCCTCCTGAAACCTCTTTATTTATCTCTAAACGTGCGTTAATCGACTTAAATTATTACAAACATTTTGAAGAATCTGCTAAACTGCAAATGGCTTTTTCAATGAACTTAATTTATCTTTTAATGGAGAATAAAGAATTTAATCAAGCCTCCATTCAAATTGAAGAATTGATTCTAAGTTGTAAGAAAGAAGCAAAATACATTATGCTGGCAGTATTATATGTACGAAAAGGAATCATTTTAGTAAAAAAGAAAAACAAAGCAGAAGGAGAAGCTTTTATTCAAAAGGGTTTTAAGCTTCTTGATGTTATTGAAGAATGGGACATCCAGAAAGAGTTAGAACAAGAATTGAACTACTATACAAAAAAAAGCAAATAAAAAACTAAGAGCGACTTCAGTTAACCAAACAAAAGTCGTTCTTAGTTTTTCAACTTATTTATATTTTGCAATTACTTCTTGAAGTTGTTCTTTACCATGATAACCAATTAATTTTTCAACTACTTCGCCATCTTTTTTTACTAATAATGTTGGAATACTCATAATTCCAAATGAAGCAGGTACTGTTGGATTTTCATCAACATCCATTTTCACTATTTTAACTTGATCTCCCATTTCTTCATCTATTTCTTCTAAAACTGGAGATTGCATACGACAAGGACCACACCATGTTGCCCAAAAATCGGTAATTGTAAGCCCTTCTTTAGTTTCTACTTCAAAATCTTTATCTGTCACTACTTTAACCATTTAAATTCCTCCTAGTATATTGACTTATTAATAGTAAGTTCATTAATTCTTATTCATTATATCAAACAAATTTATTTTTTTCTAGTATCTTGCTTAAGATTTAAACTCTACTATTGTAGCACCATTTCCACCTTGATTATTAGGTGCATAATGAAAACTTTTTATTGAACGATGTTTTTTTAATGCTTCGGTTACACCGGTTCTTAAAGCACCAGTGCCTTTACCATGAACAATTGTTACTTGCGGATAATTTGCTAATAAAGCCGCATCTAAATACTTATCTAAATCAGCTAAAGCATTCTCATAACGTTCTCCACGCAAATCCAACTGAGGCGAAACATGACTGTTAGAAGCAGAACGAATTGCCGTAGCCATCCGACGGGTTGGTTCTTTTTCAGGTGTCGTTAATTTTATATCGCTTTCCTTAATTTTCATTTTTAACATACCCATTTGAACAACCCAATGGTTTTTGTCTGCTTTTTCTAATAGAACACCTTTTTGTCCAAAAGACATCACTTGTACGTCATCTCCTATTTTAAAAGACTGATCCAATTTAGCTTTTTTCAATACCTTATTTTTAGCCAATGACTCTTCATGATGCATTTGCGCTAAACTAGATTTAGCATCTATCAGCTCGTGCTCTTTAACATTATTTCCATAAGGCTCTTGCAGTTGTTTTTTGCGTAAATCTTTAATAATCTGATTGGCTTTTCCTTCTGTTTCTTCAACAATTGTATTGGCTTTTTCGCGAGCTTTTTTCAAAAGGTCTTCACGTTCATTGTAAAATTGTTGAACAGCTGTCTGTAAATCAGCATGGAGTTGCTCTGCTTCATCCAAATGGTAACGTACTTCAAGATATTCTGTTTCAGCCATTTTACGACGATTTTCTAAGTCAGTAATCATCTCATTTAAGTCTTGACTCTCTGCATCAATTAATTGACGTGCTGATTCAATAACATCGTTTGATAATCCTAACCTTTTAGATATTTCAAACGCATTACTTCTTCCAGGTACTCCAATTAACAAACGATAAGTAGGACTTAGTGTATCTACATTAAATTCCATGCTTGCATTAATTGTGCTTGGACGGTTATAACCATATGCCTTCAGCTCAGGATAATGAGAGGTAACCATCACATAGCTTCCAATCGTTCCTATCTTATCTAGAATCGCAATAGCAAGTGCAGCTCCTTCTTGTGGATCTGTGCCAGCACCTAGTTCATCAAAAATAACAAGACTTTTTTCATCTATGCTATCTAAAATAGAAACGATATTCGTCATATGTGAAGAAAAAGTACTTAAACTTTGTTCAATCGACTGTTCATCGCCGATATCTGCAAAAATTTCAGTAAATAACCCCATTTGGCTTCCTTCTGCTACCGGAAGTTGTAATCCAGATTGACCCATTAACTGTAATAAACCAAGCGTTTTCAGGATAATCGTTTTACCTCCCGTATTAGGCCCCGTAATAATAACCGCTTGGTTTTCACCGCCAATTAAAATATCGTTAGCAACGACTGTTTCTGAATTCAACATTGGGTGTCTCGCACTAAGTAAGTTCACTTCGTTGGTTTCACTAATAAGAGGGCGAGTAGCTGTTATGCTTTTACCATAGCTTGCTTTTGCCCCAATAAAATCAAGTTTTCCTAACAAAAACATATTATTGATTATTTCGTTTGCATAAGGCGCAATTTCATTCGATAGTTCTGCCAAAATGCGGTCAATCTCTTGTCGTTCTTCAATCTGCAATTGACGCAATCTATTATTTAAATCTACTACTGCTTGTGGTTCTATAAACAATGTTTGACCTGTAGAACTTTGATCATGAACAACCCCACCAAACCTGCCGCGGTGTTCAGGTTTTACTGGTATAACGTAGCGATCATTTCGCATAGTTACCACAGCATCTGTTAAGTACTGTGCATTTTTCCCTCTTATTAAACTATCCAATTTTTCGCGAATCCCGGTTTCGCTACGTTTAATCCCTGTTCGAATCCCACGTAAAGTTGTACTAGCATCATCCAAAATATGACCATCTTCTTCAACCGTTTCACGAATTTGTTGATTTAATGTTGGTGTTGTAATAAAGTTGGCTGCTAAATGATACAGTGTATTTAATTCAATCCCTGTTTCTTTTAGTGTTTCGAAGAAACGAAAAACTTCTGAAGTCGTTTTAAGAATTCTTCCAATTTGAGCAATTTCTAAACCATTCAATGACGCTCCAATTTGGAGACGTTTCAAATGAGGTTTAACATTGTGCAATTTTGGAATAGGCATTCCCCCGCGCAGACGCAAAATAGTTGCACCATCTTCTGTTTCATTTTGCATCGTTTCTATTTCTGACATAGTAATAGCTGGCTTCAGTTCAAGCACTTGTTCCTTACCTAATTCAGAAGCAGTAAAATGAGTCATCGTTTTGATTATTTTATCAAATTCTAGTGTTTTAAATATTTTCTTATTGATCGTATTCACCTCTTCATTAATCTCTTTTATAGTTAGAATAGATACCAAGAAACCGTTCTTTTAAAATTGCAAAGAACGATTTCTCAGTCAATCATTTGTAATTCGTTAAAGTGTTGTTTGAATCCACCAGTCGTAAATTTGCTTAGATAAAATAGGTGTGTTTTCTACAATCATTTGTGCTAAACGACTGTCGTTAAACGCCTTTTGTATAGAATCAAAAGGCAACATAGTTAATAAGACCAAAATTAAAAAAATCCCTGTATATGAAACAATAAAGGCTAATGCTGCTCCACCTAAGGTATTAACTTGTTTTAACACGGGTATATATGTTAATGAATTTAATAATCTACCAACAAACCTTGTCAACAACCAGCCGATAAATAGAATCAACATAAAAGCAACACCATTATAAAAAGCTTGGTCTAAACCAAATCCTATTGCTTGATTGTAAAATGAAAATTGTGTCCCCTCGGAAGCCGCTGGATAAGGAATAAACAAATTCAACTTTTCTCCTAATATTTTGTAATATTGTGATGCAACAAAATATGAAATAAAATAACCCACTGTCATTACAAGTTGTAACACTAACCCTCTTCTAGCACCTCCATAAACACCTAGTACAAGAATAATTAATATGGCAATCGTCAATAACATTTTCCCACCTCTTCAATCAAAAGTCTAGTTGGTTCCTTCTTGCTTTTCTTTTAGTCTAACTTCCATTTCATCTAACTTGGTTTGAAGTTCATTTAGTTTAATTTGCATATCAAATTGGTCAGAAACAGCATTTACTGCAGTCAAAACAGCACGTCTTTCTGGGTCTAAATCTTTAGACAAAGATTCAATTTGACGCATTTGTTTGTCAACCGTTTCTGCTACCATCTTTAAGTGCGCTTCAGGACGTGCGCCAATAA
>JAVWJE010000015.1:22018-28639 GCA_036639135.1 Carnobacterium sp.
TGGTATATGTCTTTCCTGCAATCGTTACTTTATAACGAATTTTTCCTTGAGACATTACGAACCCCTCCTAAAAACTACATTTCTTTTATTTTACCATGAAAGCTAAAAGAGTAACACTTCTTTTACTTAACTTTTTTTACTTAGATTGTGCTTTAACTTAACGAAACAATGTATTTATGCTTACTATAACTACTATTGAGCATCTATAAAAGATACTTCATCATTTTTTAATAGATTATTCTTTTATTTCTATCCTCAGCTATCTGCTTGTATTATTAAGTAGCCTATTCTTTATGCTATAATAATAATCAGTCTATTTTATTTCTATCAGAAAGGACGATAAAATCCATGTCCAATGAAGTATTAACTGTTTCACCTCAAACATTACAAGTAATGAAAACATATTATGCATCTGCTTTAAAACCTATAACCCCATCTGGTGGGTTATTTGCAGCTAAAAAGAATACAGTCAATATCACAGCTTACCTCTCTGGAAAAGTATTGTTCCAAGGGTCTACAGCAAATCAGGAAGCAGCTATCTGGGCTGATAAGAGCAGCCAAGTAACAGCAAGTAAAAAAACTAAAAATAATTTAAATACTCCTTTACCAAAAGATTTCAAGCAATGGTCTGTTATTGGAAGCGACGAAGTGGGTAATGGGAGTTACTTCGGGCCTTTAACCGTGGTAGCTACCTATGCTGATAAAAGCCAATTTTCATTATTAAGAGAATTAGGTGTCAGAGATTCGAAAGATATGAAAGACTCTGAGATCATAAGAGTGGCTTCTGATCTCATTACTTTTCTCCCTCATAGTTTGTTGACTGTCACACCACAAAAATACAATGCCATTCAGCCAACTATGACCCAAGGTAAAATGAAAGCCGTTTTACATAACCAAGCGCTAGGACATGTTTTGACTAAAATCCATCCTATTGTTCCAGATGGCATTTTGATAGATCAATTTGAATTGCCTGCCACTTATTTTATGCATATCCAAGATCAACCCAAACAAATAAAAGAAAAACTTTATTTCCAAACTAAAGGGGAAAGCCACCATTTAGCTGTTGCAGCTGCTTCTATTATTGCACGCTCTGCTTTTTTGAATAGTTTAGATGCAATGACAAAAGATGCGGGAATTGCTATTCCATCTGGAGCTGGAAGCAACGTAGATTTAGTTGCAGCTAAATTACTCAAACGAGGTGGATTACCTTTGTTAGGAAACTATGCTAAACTACATTTCGCTAATACACAAAAAGCTCAAAAAATAGCCGGGCTTCGCTAAGTATATTCATAAAAATAACCTTCACTTTCTATTAATGAGAAAGTGAAGGTTATTTTTATTTATTTTTATTTTTAGTGTACAGATAAATGGGTATCCCAGATAAAGTTAACAACGTTCCCAATAATGCATTTTGAGGTTGCACGATAATCGTGTTGAAAATGATATAAAAACCTCCGAATATTGCTATTAAAGGGATGAATGGATAGAGCGGAACCCGATATGGCCTGTCGATATCCGGTTTCTTTTTTCTTAAAATAATAACTGCTATAAAGGATAAGGTAATAAAAACCCAAATAACAAAAATAATTAAGTCCGTTAATTGATTAAACTGACCAGTTAAAACCATAACAATGGAAATACCTAAAATAAGTAAACCACCATTTATTGGAACATTTGTCCGCTTATTTACTTTACTGAACCAATTGCTAAAAGGAAGCATTTTTTGAGTAGCTAATACATAAGGAATACGAATACCTGAAATCGCATATCCATTCATTCCTCCAAAAACAGAAATTAAAATACCGATGGTCACTAATTTACCACCTAACCCGGCGAATAACTTAGAAGCAACTAAAGCAGCTGGTGTATCTGTTCCAGCTAGTTGTGAACTATCTAAAACAAATAAATAAGCTACGTTAATCATTAAATATACGGCCATAACAATTGAAATTCCACCAATAATTACTTTTGGCAACATCTTCCCTGGATTTTTCATTTCACCAGCTAAATTTCCGACGTTAATCCAGCCATCATAAGCAAATAGCGTAGCCACTAAAGCTGAACCTAATCCTGTAGCGACTGGATGGTCTGGAGTAGAAAAAGGCAACAAACGAACCATTCCGCCACCTGGATACAATAATCCAGCTATGATGATAACAACAATTGGAATTAACTTTAAAATAGTCGCAGCTGTTTGAATACGACCACTATACTTCGTTCCCATAAAATTAATAAACATAACGAATATAGCCGTTATAATAGCAATAGAAGCAATACTAGATTCTGATAATTCAAATAAACTACTTACTTGTGTAGCAAAAATAATAGCTAGCGCTCCAATATTTGCTGGATAATAGATAATCATTTGTGCCCATCCTACTAAAAAACCAAGCCATCTCCCATAAACTTTTTCTAAATAGATCATCATCCCGCCTGTTTCAGGGTAGATTGTTCCAATTTCTGCAACGGTTAGCCCTCCAGCTATTGTAATCAGTCCACCAAGGAACCAAGCTAGCAATCCAACTCCTGGTGCACCTGCTGCACTATAAACGGCTGTTGGCTTGAAGAAAATGCCAGCACCAATAACTGTTCCTACTACTACTGTTAGGGCAGTCAATCCTGTAACTTCTTTTTTTAATTTTCCATTTCCCATATTTCGCCCTCTTTTTCGTTTTTTAAAATAGGTTTTTATCAGCTTAACATAGGAACCGTATCTCGACTATCTATTTTCTTCTTTTTCTTTAAAAATAAAAAGAAGCCCTGCAATTAAGCAAAGCTTCTCTTTATTTTAATGCTGTAAGCTCTATCTAGCAACAGCATCAAACTGCTCAACTAGAGCTTGAGTAACTTTTTCAAAAGCTTTTGTAACCTCTTCTTCTATCAATGTATCGTTTGGGTTCAAATAGGATAAGGTATAAGCCAATGACTTTTTACCTTCATTAATTTTTTCTCCTTGATACAAATCAAATAAACGAACATGTCTTAAATATTTTCCGCCTTTTTCATAAATCAATTCTGTTAATTGTTGATTCGTAATGCTTTCATCAACTAACAAAGCTATATCTCTTGTCATACCAGGATATTTTGGGATACCCGCATAAATCGTTGGGTGTTTCTCTCCTTCAATGATTGGATGCAAGTTTAATTCAAAAATATACGTTTCTTTTATATCGTATTCTTTAGCCATTAAAGGATGAATTTGACCGATAAAACCAATCGGCTGCTCCTCCCCTAAATAGATAGCAGCTGTTCTACCTGGATGCATGCCTTCACGATCTTTATCTGTTACAAAAGTTAGCGGTTCTGTTAACCCGAAAGTTTCAAATAAGCCTTCTAAGATTCCCTTTAAGTTAAAAAAGTCTACTTTTTCTGTTTTTTCTTGCCAGTTGCTTTTTATTAATGAACCTGTCAAAACCCCAGCAAGGTGTTCTTCTTCTACTGGCAATAAACGGTCTTGGTTTTTGTAAAAGACACGGCCAATTTCATACAACGCAACATCTGTATTTTTGCGGGCAGTGTTATAGTGAACATTATCAAGCAACCCACTAACAAGGTTCATTCTTAATGTACTGCGGTCTTCACTCATTGGAAAATCGAGTTTAGTTGATTCACTTTCAGTCATTAGAAATTGACTAGCCTTTTTTGGAGTTGTTAATACATAGCTAATCGCTTGAGACAACCCTGCTCCTTCTAAATAATGTCTAGTATGACGAATGATACGCTGTTTGTCATCTAGTTTTCCTGGAGTAGATTCAATAATAGGTAATGTTGAAGGAAGATTATCATACCCGTAAATACGAGCGACTTCTTCCAATAAATCAGCTTCAATAGAAACGTCCCAACGACGTGGTGGAATAGAAACTTCGAACAATCCATTAGTTTCACTAACTCCAAAGCCCAATCGATTAAAAATAGATAAAACTTCATTTGTTTTTATAACCGTTCCTAAAGATCGATTTAATTTTTCTAACGTGATAGTAACAACCACATTTTTTACATCTAAATCGGAAACGATGGCGGCTCCACTCACTACACTGCCACCAGCTAATTCTACGATTAAAGCTGCTGCATGTGCACTTGCAGATAAAATAGTGTCATGATTAATTCCTTTTTCATAGCGTGAACTGCTTTCACTACGCAAATTAAGTTCTTTTGCCGTTTTACGAATAGCTACAGGCTCAAACAAGGCCGACTCTAATGCAATAGTAACCGTATCATCTTGGATTTCTGTTCCTAGTCCACCCATAATTCCCGCTAATGCAACAGGCTTTTCGCCATTTGTAATTACGATTGTTTCTTTTGTTAATTGACGGTTTTCGCTATCCAACGTTTCCAACTTCTCATCTGTTGTCGCGCGTCTAACTAGAATGTTTTTTGATTCTAAACGATCGTAATCAAATGCGTGCAAGGGTTGTCCGTATTCTAATAAAATATAATTCGTGATATCTACTACGTTATTTAACGGGCGAATACCAGCATTCATTAATTTCGTTTGAAGCCACATAGGACTTTCAGCAATTTTCACACCTTTAATGATGCGCATACTATAAAAAGGCGTATCATTCTTATCTTCAACAGCTACATTTATATACTCTTCTACTTTTTCGTTTTCCATTTCATTTAATGAAACATGTTTGAATACAGGTTTTCTATCATAAATAGCTCCAACCTCATGAGCGACTCCTCTCATACTCAAGGCATCAGCCCTATTAGGTGTAATAGATAAGTCCAAAATAGCGTCGTCCATCGCTAAGTATGAAAAAACACTCTCTCCTGGAACAGCTTCACTAGGCAATACGTAAATACCATCTGCATACTTTTTAGGAATTACTTTTTCAGAGAAACCTAATTCTGATAAAGAACAAACCATTCCATTTGAAGCTTGGCCGCGCATTTTCCCTTTTTTAATTTTAGTATTGCCAGTAATTCTTGAACCTGGCAAGGCAACAATAATCTTTTGTCCTGCTTTAATATTTGGAGCCCCACAAACAATTTGTGATAATTCTTCTTCTCCAATATCTACTTGGCAGACATGTAAGTGATCTGAATCAGGATGATCCTCCACTTTTAACGCATGCCCAACAACTATTTTCTTTAAACCTGTTTCTGGAACAAAAACATCTTCTACTTCAATCCCTGTACGCGACATTTTGTCCGCTAAGTCTTCAGGTGAAATATCTGTTAAATCTAAATACTCTGATAACCATTGATACGATACATTCATGAGTTTACTCCTTTACCTTAAATTGATTTAGAAAACGAACATCATTTTGATAAAAATGTCTGATATCATCGATTCCATATTTTAGCATTGCAACACGATCCGGACCTAAACCAAAAGCAAATCCACTATACTTAGTAGAATCAATTCCAGCCATCTCTAAAACATTTGGATGAACCATACCTGAACCTAAGATTTCAATCCAACCTGTTTGCTTGCAGACATTACAGCCAGACCCGCCACATTTGAAGCAACTCACATCAACCTCTACTGATGGTTCAGTAAATGGAAAATAACTTGGTCTCAATCTAATTTCACGTTCAGCACCAAACAATTTTTTGGCAAATACTTCCAATGTGCCTTTTAAGTCAGCCATTGTAATGTCTTCTGAAATAATCAAACCTTCGATTTGATGAAATTGATGAGAGTGAGTAGCGTCATCACTATCACGCCGATAAACTTTACCAGGGCTAATCATTTTTAATGGTCCTTTAGAAAAATCATGCTTATCCATCGTTCTAGCTTGAACGGGTGACGTATGCGTGCGCAACAATGTATCATTGGTGATATAGAAAGTATCTTGCATATCACGAGCTGGGTGATACTTAGGAAGATTCATTCGCTCAAAATTGTATTTATCTTCTTCAACCTCTGGACCTTCAATAACTTGATAACCCATCCCGATAAATAAATCTTCAATTTCTTCCATAATTTGTGTCAATACATGTGACTGTCCAGTTGGAACATGCTTTCCTGGCAAAGTTACATCAATTGCTTCGCTTGCTAAATCATGATTGATTTTTTCTAGTTCCAATCCTTTTTTGCGGCTTTCTAAAACAATAGCTATGGCATCTCTAACTTCATTCGCTGCTGAACCAATCATTGGACGTTCTTGTGCTGAGACATCTTTCATCCCTCTAAGAACTTCAGTAATTGGACCTTTTTTCCCCAAATAAGCTACACGTACTTGATCAAGTGAAGATAAGCTTTCAGCTTGAGCAATTTTTCTAAGTGCTTCTTCTTTTAAAGCTTCTAATTTCTGTTTTAACTCCATACATTTTCTCCTTTTTATACATTATTTTATTTATTTTTAGACGCAAAAAAAAGCCTTATCCCTAAAAGGGACGAGGCTACGATTCGCGGTACCACCCTTGTTTAGATTCAAAACGAGCTCGAACCTACACTTCATTTACATAACGGTGTATACCGGATCTTTTTTCATTACTTTAAGTAAATTCCAAAGGTCAACTACGGAAGTGAATGTTCATTTAGAAATCTAGACAAATACTTTCAGCCTAAGGTATTTGTTCTCTTTTTTAGATCATTCTAAATTACTTTTTTCCATGATCATTTTTGATTGTATGTTTTATTTTACTTCTTATTTAGTTTACCTAAATGAG
>JAVWJE010000016.1:0-24524 GCA_036639135.1 Carnobacterium sp.
AGCCCACTTCTTCTCTTTCTGAAAAAGAAGTGAATCATTTGTTTAGAATTATCAATCAATTAAAAGCAGAAGGCTGCGCTGTAGTGTATATATCACATAAAATGGAAGAAATCTTACGGATATCCGATGAAGTTACGATCATGCGTGATGGACAATGGGTCAGCACAACACGAGCAGAAGATTTAACAATGGGTAAAATCATTAACTTAATGGTCGGCCGGGAATTGAGCGATCGTTTTCCTCCTAAGAATAATATTCCAGGAGAAGTTGTGTTAGAAGTGAAAAACCTGACGGCGACTTATCAGCCTTCGATAAAAGATGTTTCTTTTACGTTGAGAAAAGGCGAAGTGTTAGGCATAGCTGGACTTGTGGGATCAAGAAGAACAGAGTTGTTGGAGAATATTTTTGGAGTAGCTCACCACGAATCTGGTGAAATTTTACTTAACGGAAAAACAATCCAAAACAACCATTCTCGAGATGCCATCAATAATGGTTTTGCATTTGTAACAGAAGAGCGTCGTGCAACAGGTATATTCGGCGGATTAAGTATCACATTTAATACCGTTATTGCTAACTTAAATCATTACACAAAAAATGGGGTAGTTAATGACAAATTGATGGAAAGAGATACTGCTGGAGTTATTAAGAGCATGAATGTTAAAACGCCAAGTTCTAAAACACATATCGGAAGTTTATCTGGCGGAAATCAACAAAAAGTGATTATCGGAAGATGGCTATTGACAGATGCAGATGTTTACTTATTAGATGAACCAACACGTGGTATTGATGTAGGAGCAAAATACGAAATTTATCAATTAATTTTAGAACTAGCACACAAAGGCAAGTCTGTCATTGTCGTTTCTAGTGAAATGGCTGAACTAATTGGGATAAGTGATCGGATGCTTGTTATGTCAAATGGTCGTGTAGCAGGAATAGATGAAACAAAAAATATGACACAAGAAGAGATTTTAAGGTTGTCAGCTAAATTTATTTAATCAATTAAATAATGCAAAAGCTTAAGATTCAAGATCTTTTAAAAGAGGTGTAAAAATGGAAAATACGCAAAAGAAAATGTCGTTGAATGATTTTCTCCTGAATTATTCTTTATACATTGTATTAGGTGCTTTAATACTCGTTGTAATTATTATGGAGCCATCATTTATTTCATTACAAAATATTACAAATATACTTGGACAAGCTTCGACTAGGATTATTATGGCATTAGGAGCTGCTGGATTAATCATTCTAAAAGGAACTGACTTGTCAGCTGGCCGCATTTTAGGGCTTTGTGCGGTTGTTGCATCTTCCTTAGCACAAAGTACATCATATGCTTCAAGAATGTATCCTAATCTACCTGCACTTCCACTAATTTTGCCACTATTAGCTGCCATTGCTGTTGGAATGATGTTCGGTGCAATTAATGGTTTTGGTGTAGCTAAACTAAAAGTTCACGCATTTATTATTACTCTTGGAACACAATTAATTGCTTATGGTCTATCGTGTATCTATATTGATCGTCCACCTAATGGGGCACAACCCATTGGATCATTAGATGTTCGTTACACAAGCTTAGTCCGTAACACATTAAACATTGGACCAGTTAAATTGCCATACGTTATTTTTTATGCGGCTATTATTTCAGTCATCATGTGGTTTGTTTGGAATAAAACAAAATTAGGTAAGAACATGTATGCTATTGGTGGAAATACAGAAGCTGCTGAAGTGTCAGGTGTAAATATTGTTAAAAATATCATGATCATCTTCATCATTTCAGGGGTACTGTATGGAATTGCTGGATTCTTAGAAGCAGCACGTATTGGTTCAACAACTAGTAATACTGGTTTAAACTATGACTTGGATGCTATTTCAGCAAGTGTTATCGGTGGTGTTTCATTCTCTGGAGGGGTTGGAACAATCCCTGGGGTTATTATGGGTGCTGTTATCCTACAATTTATCAACTACGGGTTGACATTTGTTGGCGTTAGCCCATATCTTCAGTACATCATCAAAGGATTAATCATTATTTTAGCCGTTTCTATTGATGTTCGTAAATACATTGTTAAAAAATAAAGTTACCAGTCCAGATTGGAGAATCTCATTTTGGAAGATATAGATAGCATTGATTTATCACAAACAGAAGAACAAGCAAATGTAAAAAAAGTACTAGGCAAAGGATCCCTTTATGAAAAGATTGATGTCAGCGTTGAATCGATGAATAAGTTCATATTTGGAATCGTCATTGTATTAGTTCTTGTATTAGGAATTGCACTGTTAAGTTAATAAGATAAAGAGACATTCACTATATGCGACTATCGTATTCGTCCATATAGTGAATGTCTTTTTGGACATTATTTTATTTGAAAGTGCTAAGAAGTATCCCACCAGACAATCAGATTTAGTGATTCAGATAGGTTGTTATCTATTTATGAAAGCGATATAATGAGAACGTGAAATAAATGATTAAAGAAGCGGAGTGATTCAATGTATCAAGCAGCAGAAGATCGTTATGAAAAAATGATTTATAACCGTGTAGGAAATAGTGGATTAAAATTACCAGCATTGTCACTTGGAATGTGGCATAACTTTGGTGATGTAGACTTATTTGAAAATAGTCGTAAAATGGTTCACCGTGCTTTTGATTTAGGTATTACTCATTTTGATTTAGCGAATAATTATGGTCCTCCAGCAGGAAGCGCGGAAGAAAACTTTGGACGTATTTTGAAAAAAGATTTACTCCCTTATCGTGATGAGCTAATCATCTCTAGTAAAGCCGGTTATTATATGTGGCCAGGACCCTATGGAGAATTTGGCTCTAAAAAGAATTTGACAGCTAGTATTGATCAGAGTTTAAATCGTATAGGGTTAGAATATGTTGATATTTTCTATTCTCACCGTCCAGATCCAGATACACCTTTTGAAGAAACAGCACAAGCATTGGACCTAATGGTTCGTCAAGGCAAAGCTTTATATATTGGGATTTCTAATTATTCTGCTGAACAAACAACAGAAATCACAAAACTATTTAAAGATTTAAAAACTCCTTTTATTATTCACCAGCCTTCTTATAGTATGTACAATCGTTGGATAGAAGATGGGTTACAAGATGTTTTACAAGAAAATAAATTGGGTTCTATCGCTTTCAGCCCTTTAGCCCAAGGTATGTTAACAGACCGTTACCTCGATGGAATCCCAGAAGATTCTAGAGCAGGACGATCAAGCAGTATTTTCTTAGATGAGAAACAAGTTCATGCGAAAATTGACAAATCTAAAGCATTGAATGAAATCGCAAAACGTCGCGGACAAACATTAGCTGAAATGGCTGTTTCATGGATTTTAAGAGATGGAAAAGTAACAAGCGTGTTGATTGGAGCGAGCAAAGTCAGTCAAATTGAAGATAATGTAAAAGCTTTAGATAACCTCGACTTTACGGTTACAGAATTAGCAGAGATTGAAAAAATCTTGCAACGTTAATAAAAAAGCATAGAAAAGGAGACGAAAGATTGTTTCGTCTCCTTTATTTGGAGGAAGAGAACATGAAGTTAAAGCACATTCACCACGTCGCTATTATCGCATCAGATTATGAAAAGTCTAAAGATTTTTATACAAATGTCTTAGGTCTTGAAATTATTCGTGAAAACTATAGAAAAGAACGAGCTTCGTACAAATTGGATTTAAAAATTGGAGATAGCGAAATAGAGTTGTTTTCTTTTCCAAATCCACCTAAACGTCCAACAACTCCAGAAGCTCGTGGTTTAAGACATCTTTGCTTTTCAGTCGATGATATTGATAGTATAGTGGATGAGTTAAATAAAAAGGGTGTTAAAACCGAAGTTATTCGTGTAGACGAGTTCACTGGTGGTTTATATACATTCTTTCAAGATCCAGATGGTTTACCAATTGAGATATATATGATTAAATAATAGCAACGAAGAAAAGGGGTTTTTTTAATGACGAAAAAGATGTTGCACACGTGCGTACGAGTAAAAGATTTAGATAAATCAATGGACTTTTATACGAATATATTGGGTTTTCACGAAGTGAGAAAATTAGATTATCCAGAATCTAAATTTACTTTAGTTTATTTAGCACTTGAAGAAGATGGGTATGAATTGGAACTAACGTACAACTATGATCAAGCGAAACCTTATCAATTAGGTGATGGATATGGCCACATTGCTATTGGAGTAGATGATTTAAAAGCAACACATCAAGAATACAAAGAGTCTGGCAATGAAGTTACTGACTTAAAAGGTCTAAGTGATGGAGCAGCAAATTATTTCTTCGTAATGGACCCAGATGGGTATAAAATTGAAGTTATCCAAAATAAATAAAATGATTACCAATATAATCTGAAAAATAGTTAATTGAACAGCATAAAAAAAGCGAGATGGGATAATTATTCCTTCTCGCTTTTTATTCGTTCCTTTATTTTTTTTTAGTTCCAATTTGTTCCATAAGGTGCATTAAGTTTCTACTATGCCAAGGAGAAGCAGCATTTTCTTGTGGGATAAGGTAATGTTCTGTAGGTTTAGTGGTGTTTTCATATTCAACAACAAGTTCGTTGTCAGCAGCCGGTGCATTGAAATAAAGTTCTTTTATTTCACTCAAAGGTATTTGATTGTAAACACCTTCTTTTAGAGTGTTATGCTTTTCATCTATAGGCATTAAAACTAACTCATGCTCAGAAAAGTTAATACAATATGATTTTTCTTTCGTTTTTTTAAATATAGAAGCAAGCCAATTTTCTTTAGATGGTATTTTTTCAGCTAAAATAGATTGCCCCTGTTTTGATTCTAAACCGTGTCGTTTTAGAAAATTTAAAACAGTTTTTTCTTCCATTTTGTGAAGCCTCCTCTAACAATCTGACTCTCACGTTTGAATAAAACGCCTATAACAAGTATAAGACAAAAAACGAATGATTACCATTGTAACGCATGAGAAGAGAGAGAAAAACATCAGAAAAAAAAGATTGAATGAAAGGGCTTAACTTATTATGGCTTTTTGGTAAAAGATAGCTTATCCTTATAGATAAGGAGTGATGGAAATGACAATTTTAGCATTTGATATAGGTGGAACATCTATTAAATATGGTATTTGGGAAGAGGAAAAGTTAAGTCACAAAGGAAACGTAAAAACACCGCCTTCATGGGAAGAAATGAAACAGACTTTAAAAGAAATAAAAACTAAATTTGACAAAGAATTTAACATTCAAGGTGTCGCATTTAGCTCACCTGGAGCAGTTAATCAGATAGAACGTACGATAGATGGAGCAAGTGCGATACCTTACATACATCATTTTCCTATCTACGATGAATTGAAAAGAGAGTTTGGTTGTTCAGTAGCTTTTGAAAATGACGCAAACTGTGCCGCTTTAGCTGAAACATGGAAAGGTGCTGCTAAAGGTTTAAAAAACATCTTATTTGTAGTTGTTGGAACAGGAATCGGAGGATCCGTTATTGTAGATGGCGAAATTAAACATGGAAAACATCTATTTGGTGGGGAATTTGGATTTATGTTAATGACTGATGATAAAACATTTAGCGATTTAGGAACAGCTGTTAATATGGCAACACGCTACGCACTAAGAACAGATAATAAACCGGGAAGTATTTCAGGACAAGAAGTTTTTGAGTTGGCTGAAGCAGGGGATCCAATAGCAAAAGAGGAAGTTTCAACTTTCTATACTTACTTAGCTCGAGGAATATTTAATTTACAATACAGTTATGATCCAGAATTGATTCTAATTGGTGGTGGTGTATCCAGTAAACCTGATTTAATTGAAAAACTAGAAGAAGAGTTTGATAAAATAGTAGATGTTGTTAAAATTGCTCCATTTAAGCCAGTGATTAAAACATGCGAGTTCAAAAATGATGCAAATTTAATTGGAGCCGTTTATAATTACATGCAAAAAGTAAACTGAAAAACAGGTAAAGAATGGGAACAAATGAAACTAAAATAAAAAAAACACGAAGAAATTAGAAAAGAATAAAAAATACTTGTGCTTAAATTAAATACGTGGTATAGTATCTTACATGCGATGAGTTGACTCTAACCAGGTGACTTCGGTCATTTCGCTGCGGCGACAAGTGGTTAGAATTTAGACAAGGCACACCGTACTTAGTACAACTGCAAGATGCAGGTGTTTGGACCCCTCTGTTTTGTGGAATTCATGGGACCTATTCATGAAAATGAATATTGTCGGAAAAGAGCACTGACTTTTGTCAATGCTCTTTTTTTTTTTCTTTTTTTAATAATTTTATACTGAACTATATAAGTTTTTTGCACATTTATTATTGATGTCGTATGATGAATAAAACAAACAAAATTCGTACTTTAAAAAAGGAGAGAATTTATGGATGTCATTGATTTGCATTGTGATGCTTTATTGAAAATGCAACAAGCTGAAAAGAAATTGGACTTTAGAAACTCAAGCGAACTAAGTGTCAATATAGCTCGATTAAAAGAGGGACAAGTTAAAATTCAAGCTTTTGCAATCTTTATTGAACCAGATATCGTAGTAGAAGAAAAATACGCTTCGGCTTTGGAACAAATAAACTATTATCAACAAGACGTTCTGGACAAAAACCCTGAAATGAAACAGATAAAAAAGTGGAGCGATATTAAGAACTTAAAAGATGGCGAAATAGGTTCCTTCCTAACTTTAGAAGGCGTCGAAGCCATAGGAAACGACTTGACTAAACTGGATCATCTAT
The DNA here is from genome assembly GCA_036639135.1 of Carnobacterium sp. Classification (GTDB taxonomy): domain Bacteria; phylum Bacillota; class Bacilli; order Lactobacillales; family Carnobacteriaceae; genus Carnobacterium_A. The sequence continues at coordinate 6,714 of JAVWJE010000016.1, forward strand.
TAGATTTAGGTGTTTTATCTGTTGGGTTAACGTGGAATCCAGCTAATTTAGCAGCAGACGGAGTACAAGAACCAAGAGGTGGGGGACTCACTACTTTTGGATTTGATATTGTGAAGAAATTAAATGATAGAAAAGTATTTACCGATGTTTCTCATTTAAGTGTAGCTAGTTTCTGGGACGTAATGAAAGCAGCTAAATACCCAATTGCGACACATTCTAACGTTTTTGATTTATGTGGACACGTGAGAAATTTGAATAATGACCAAATCAAGGCAATGATTGAGGGTGATGCTATGATTCATATAGTTTTTAACCCACATTTTACTGTAGATGAAAAAAAACAAAAAGTAGCGACAATAAACGACTTAGTCAAGCATGTTGAAGCGTTAGTGGAGTTAGGAGCAATCAAAAATATAGGATTTGGGTCTGATTTTGATGGGATTAGTTCGCACATAGAAGAATTAAATCATGCTGGGGAAGTGCAAAAATTAATAGCCGTTTTAGAAAGTAAATTTACAAAAGAAGATGTAGAAGGATTTGCTTTCCAAAACTTTTTGAATCATTTACCAAAATAAATCATCAGTTAAAAAGCTTCATCTGTTTGACAATTTGTAAAGTTAAAAAACAGATAGTGATTTAAAAATAATAAAATAAAAGGAGGCTGAATATTGTTTTCTCTTGAGAAATAGATAGAGTTCAAACAAATCAAATACCATGAAAAAAATAAAAACATTTCTTTTAATTAGTATTGGGTGTCTTTCGTTTCTGTTAGGAGTAATAGGCTCATTTTTACCTTTATTGCCTACAACTCCTTTATTGCTATTGTCACTTTATTGTTTTACACAAAGTTCAGAAAAATTTAATAAGTGGTTGAAATCAACAAAAATTTATCGAGAATATGTTGGCGAGTTTTTGAAACATCGATCATTTACAATGGAAAAAAAAGTGAAGATGTTAATTAGTGTGTATATCATGGTTGGGATTTCTATTTATTTTGTTCCAATGTTACTCATAAAAGCGATACTCATTTTTATGTTGGTTTCTCAGACCATTATTCTTCTCTTTTTTATTGAAACAAGAGAAAAGGAAAGTATAGAAAAAACTAACGAGATACGGATAGAAGAAGATCCAATTAGGAAATAGTATTAAAAGCGACTATTTGACTAATGATAAAACCGCTAAATTAGTGCACCCAAAAACACTCCAATAAATAAAAGACTTTTTTAGTGCCTTTTGCGCTAAAGAGTGAAAATGGGCAAGTTAGCATCATTTTTTATTTTACTAGTCTAAATTTCCAGAGGGGGACAAGTGTAGAAATATAACCCTCAGCTTAGCGATTCTCCTCAAAATGGATCAGTTAAGCGTTTTATAGCTGTACCTTGTCCATAATCAGCTTTTTAGGTCATCGAATAGATTATAGATTATTTTATTGTAAAAAAAAAGATAAATTAGTGATTTTCTAATCATCAACATCTTAAACATTAGCTTAATTGTATATTCATTGAAAAAGAAATTATAAAACTCTATTCTTCAAAAAAACCTTACAAAGCCTTCTTTCTATAGCAAAGCTTCATAAAATTTTTAAATTATTATTCCTCACTTTTGAGCATTGTAAATGAGCCAGATACTCTTTATATAGCATAACTTATTTAATAAAATAGCAAATATCGATGCGGTGTATGACCCCATTTATATCGGCTATTTTTTGTATCTATATCAAAAAAATACTTCGTAAAAGTCATAAAGTTCAACTTTTACGAAGTATGACAACAAAAAATAATGTTGTCTTATATTTATTCAATAACTTATGGGTAGTTTCTCTTGTAACTTTTTTAATTCTAATTTCCGGACATCTCTTGGTAAAAATCGACGAATGTCTTCTTCATTGAATCCAATTTGTAATCTTTTTTCATCGATTAGAATAGGGCGTCGAATTAAACCAGGGTTTTCCAAGATTAATTGAAGCAATTCTCCTAAAACCATATCTTCTATCGTGATATCAAGATTATGAAAAACTTGAGATCGAAATGAAATAATTTCTTCTGTACCATTTTCAGTTAAACTTAGAATAGCCTTAAGTTCGTTTAAGGTTAAAGATTCTTTGAAAATGTTTTTTTCTAAGTACTGAATATTATTTTCTTCTAACCAGGTACGCGCCTTACGACATGATGCGCAACTCGGGGATGTGTATAAGGTAATCATTTTTTGTCCTCCTTTTAAGTCAAAACGACGTTAACTAGGTAAGTGGAGCGGTGAAATAATGTGACCGTTCAATTGTTAATTATTAAACTACCTTAAGTATAAGAGTAATAAAGAAAAAAGCAATAGCAATAGTAATAAATTTTCATAAAAACTAAACATATGTTACGAAACAAACAAGAATCATATAGGTTTGATTTCATAAAAATGCTCTAAAATCACAAGCACGATTGTTTAAAAATTATTCATACATTGACACGTAGATTAAAAGACTAGGTTGTGTAGTTTTCGAATCTATGATAAAATAAATACAATTGAACTTAATTTTTAAAATAAATGGAGGATGGATATGAAAAAGAACCCAATTTTCTCTAAAAAGTATTTAATTACAAATGAAGTGTTAAACGCAGTTACTCATGGTATTGGTGTTGGTTTAAGTATTGCCGGACTAATTATTTTAATTTTAAAAGGAGTAAACTCGGGGTCAACACTTGAATTAGTATCTTATTGTATATTTGGATCATCTTTAATTTTGCTCTATTTATGCTCGACACTTTACCATAGTTTAATTTTTACACCAGCCAGAAAAATATTTAAAATTTTTGATCACAGTAGTATCTATATTTTAATAGCAGGAAGTTATACGCCACTCTGTTTGGTTACAATCGGTGGAACAAAGGGCTGGGTTTTATTTTACGTCGTTTGGATTATTGCCATTTTAGGTATTGTTTATAAAAGTATCTGGATTGAAAGTTTTAAAAATATTTCTACTTTACTTTATATTGGTATGGGTTGGTTATGTTTAGTTGCTATTAAAGAACTTTATATGGGACTTGGTGTGAACGGATTTGGCTTGTTGTTAGCAGGAGGATTAGCGTTCACAATTGGTGCAGCTTTTTATAGTATGCGCTCAGTTAAGTATATGCATGTTTTGTGGCATTTATTTGTTATGACAGGAACAGCGTTTATTTATTTTACCGTTCTATTATATGCTTAATAAGAATAACTTTAAAATCTTGTTTTGCTTATTTCGTAGATTAACGAAATAAGCAAAACAAGATTTTTTGATTTTCATAAACCAAAGTTACTAATACTGAGATAAAAAATCTTAAATAGAGGCTTAAAATATCAAATATCTTGAAAATTTGATAAAATAGAATGAGCAAAAAAGTGTCTAATAAATTTAATAAAGCTATCTATTAGCTTGAAAAATAGTTTGATTATTTCACAAAGCCAGATTAAAGAAAATGCTTTCTTTAATAAAGTATTGACGAAAACTTTTACATGAAGTAGAATAAGCGACAGAAGATAAATTATATAAAGGAGTGGAATAAATGAAAACGTTTTTTGAAAAAGCTCAACAGTTTGGTAAATCATTTATGTTGCCGATTGCAATTTTACCTGCAGCTGGATTATTACTAGGAATTGGAGGAGCCTTATCAAATCCTAATACAATTGTTGCTTATCCAATATTAGACATTATTTGGCTACAAGCCATATTTACAATTATGAGTAGTGCGGGTAATATTGTTTTTGCTAACTTACCTGTTATTTTTGCAGTTGGTGTCGCAATTGGATTGGCACGCAATGACAAAGGTACAGCTGCACTAGCTGCTTTAATTGGGTATTTGGTTATGCACTCTACAACAAACGCTATTTTAGGGCTAACCGGAAACTTAGTAACAGAAGATTTAGCTTCTGTAGGTCAAGGAGTTACGTTAGGGATTCAAACCTTAGAGTCAGGTGTATTTGGTGGTATAGTAATAGGAGTAATGGCGTCGTGGTTGCATAACCGATTTTACAAAATTGAATTGCCTCAATACCTTGGTTTTTTTGGAGGATCTCGCTTTGTTCCCATTATCACTTCATTTGGAGCAATTATTTTAGGAAGCATCATGTACTTTGTTTGGCCTCTTTTCCAAAATGTTATATTTAGCGTTGGAGATGTAGTTAACGCAACAGGATATATCGGAACATTTTTCTACGGATTCATTTTACGGTTATTGGGACCTTTTGGATTACACCATATTTTCTACTTGCCATTTTGGCAAACCGCTTTAGGAGGTACGTTAGAAGTTGGAGGTAATTTGGTTCAAGGAACACAAAATATCTTTTTTGCACAATTAGCTGATCCTTCTACTGTTCAATTCTTTGAAGGAACTTCTCGTTTTATGTCTGGTCGTTTCATTACTATGATGTTTGGTTTAGTAGGTGCTGCACTTGCTATTTACCACACAGCTAAACCTGAAAACAAAAAAGTAGTAGGAGGGTTGATGCTATCAGCTGCTTTGACTTCTTTCTTAACAGGTATCACTGAACCATTAGAATTTTCATTCTTATTCATTGCACCAGCATTGTATGTCGTTCATGCATTTTTTGATGGATTAGCATTTATGTTAGCACACATTTTTGAAATAACCATTGGTCAGACCTTCTCAGGTGGGTTTATAGACTTCTTACTCTTTGGAGTATTGCAGGGTAATGCTAAAACCCACTGGATTACCGTTGTTTTAATCGGAATCGTTTGGTTCTTCTTATATTACTTCACATTCAAATTCCTTATTTTAAAGTTTAACTTTAAAACACCAGGACGCACAGATGAGTTAGAAGTAGCAGAAAACAAAGGAAAACCTGAAGGCAGAGCATTAAATATCATTAATGCGTTAGGTGGAGAAGAGAATGTCGTTAACGTTGATAATTGTGCGACACGTTTGCGTATAACTGTAAAAGATGGTACGAAAGTAAACCAAGAAGCTCTAAAAGAAACCGGAAGTAAAGGTGTCTTGATTAGAGGAAATGGAGTTCAAGTCATTTACGGACCTCAAGTCACTGTGATCAAAAATGAAGTAACTGAAATTTTAGGGGATGAATAACGAATGAATATGTTAGAAATAGTTAAATCAAAATTAATCGTCTCGTGTCAGGCATTAGAAGATGAGCCATTGCATAGTTCATATATTATGGGACGAATGGCTGTAGCCGTTGAAGAAGGAGGCGCTAGCGGAATTAGAGCCAATTCAAAAGAAGACATTATTGAAATTAAAAAAAACACAAAACTTCCAGTTGTTGGGATTGTTAAACGTGATTACGAAGATTCAGATATTTATATTACAGCTACAATGAAAGAAATTGATGAACTAGCTGAATCAAAATGTGAAATGATTGCATTAGATGCAACCTGTCGCAAACGTCACAATGACGAGAAATTATCAGACTTTGTTCAAAATATCCGTGCAAAATATCCAAACGTGCTGTTGATGGCAGATATTTCAACAATCGAAGAAGCAATAGAAGCTGGGGAATTAGGATTTGATTGTGTTTCAACAACTCTAATGGGTTACACAAAGGAATCTGAAGGACATAACGTTGCAGATGATGACTTTGCTCGATTAAAAGAAATTTTAAAAATAGTTAAAATACCGGTTATTGCTGAAGGACACGTGGATACTCCTGAAAAAGCAAAACGTTGCCAAGAATTAGGTGTGTATTCAATGGTTGTTGGTAGTGCGATTACAAGACCTCAATTAATTACAAAAGCTTTTGTTGATAAAATAAACGAATAAAAATAAAAAAGGACAGAACTAGGTTTTTAAACTTAGCTCTGTCCTTTTTTATTTTTCAATCGAGAAAAGCTCTCCTTTTTTAATCACGATTTGCTGAGAAGAGTAGATTCCGGAGTTTCCAGAAAAGACGTAACTAATGACACAAATGGTAAATAAATAAACGGCATTTTCTGAACCGAATAGTTCAATACCCATGATAAAACAAGCAATTGGAGTATTAGTAGCTCCTGTAAAAACGCCAATAAATCCTAAACCAGCCATAAAACCTACTGGCAAATAGAGCAAGGGGGCTAAAGAACTACCCAAAGTTGCTCCGATTTCAAAAAGAGGAGTTACTTCGCCACCTTGAAATCCAGCACCTAAAGTAAAGACAGTAAAAATTAATTTTCCTAAGAAATCAAATGGATGAGAAGTTCCATTGAAAGCTTGTTCCAATAAAGGCAAGCTTAATCCTAAGTAAGAGTGATTATTAATCACTAGTACAAATAAAATAATAACAAACCCACCGGCAAAAGAACGAATAACAGGGTTGGGCATCCATTGAGTGTAATATTTTTTAATTAAAACGATGGATTTACTAAATATTAAACCAGTAACACCAAAAAAAATCCCTGCAAGAATGATTTTTAGAAAAAGTGAAATCGATTGTTCAGGAGCAAGTGTCATTGCGTAACGAACGTGTGTAACCCCGTAAGCTTCGACAACTAAATTGGAAAAAAAAGCAGATAAAAAACTAGGTAGCAATGCTTCATGACGAATCAAGCCTAAAGCTAGAACTTCTAAGGCGAAAATTGTACCAGCTAATGGGGTTCCAAAAACAGCACTGAAGCCACCACTAATACCACAAATGATAAGAATTTTCCGATTTACTTTACTGATATGTAACCAGTGACCTAAATACTCCGCAATAGACCCTCCCATTTGTATAGCCGTTCCTTCGCGACCAGCTGATCCTCCTAAAAGATGGGTAGTAAGTGTTCCAAATAAAGTTAAAGGAGTCAAACGCAGTGGGATGGGTGTTTCACCTCCATTTGCTTGATCTATCACTAAATTATTACCTAAAATAGCATTCTTGCCGAACTTTTCATATAAAAACGAGATTAAAGCACCCCCAAACGGCAATAAGAAAAGAAGCCAGCTGTAGTTTAATTGTTGAGTAGATACCCAAGTGAGACTGGTCAGAAAAAAGGCAGTGACTGATCCAATTAAAATACCAAGTATGCTTGTAATTAAAAACCACCTTATACTGTAAAAACATATTCCTTGAATTGTATTTCTGTTTGTTTTTTTAAAATCCACGATCGGATGCCTGCTTTCTATTTAAATGTGCTTTTTTTGATAAAGTATGAAAAAAATAAAGAGATGAAATTCTCTAGATGATAAAAAACGTCTGCTTAAATAAAAATGAATACGATGTTTATTTAAACAGGCGTCATCAATCAAAAAAAGTGATAGTTAAAGTCATACACTATCGACAATTTAATTGATAAAACAAGAATAAGACATATTAAAATAAAGCCAATAATTTATAAAAAATAACGAAAATAAAAATTAAAAAAATAAAAGTCTGGCTTATTATTTTAATCTTACTATAAAGGATGATGGTTTAAAAGACCATCAAAACAATGACTTTTTCTGTATCAGAATTTAGATTATAATTTATCTTCTTTAGCACTAGAATCTTTAACGATAGAATGATACTATAACGCTTAGATGTCCTCTAAAGAAAAGAACCACAAGAATATAGGGGATGCTGTTTAACTAGAATTTAGGGGTATTAAAAAAAATGATAAAATAAAGAAAAAATTTGGAGGACATAACACACTATGAAAATTGTTATTATAGGTGGGGGGAAGGTTGGCGAGTTTCTTTGTGCCGCACTCTCTACAGAAGGAAACGATGTCATTCTTATTGAGAAAAACGGTCGGATTTTAGAAAGAATTGCAAATAAAACAGAAATTATTGGGATTGTTGGAAATGGTGCAAACTATGATGCTCAAATAGAAGCAAATGTACCTGAATGTGATATTTTTATTGCAGTAACTGAGATGGATGAAATCAATATGATTGCTTCTATTATAGCGAAGAAATTAGGAGCTAAAAATACTATTTTAAGAGTGAGAAATCAAGAATATTCTTCTCATATAGACTTTGTTCGCGAAAGTTTAGGGATTACAATGATGATTAACCCTGAGTTAGAAGCTGCCAAGCATATGGCTAATTTAATTAAATTCCCTTCAGCGTTAAGTGTGGAATCATTTGTTTATGGACGAGTAAATATGGTTGAATTAGAGATCGGTGAAAAAAGTAAATTAGATAATATTAATTTGATTGAATTCAAAAATCAACACAAAGATATTATGGTTATGATTATACTTAGAGGAGAAGAAGCGATTATTCCTTTTGGGGATAGTATTTTAAAAAAAGGCGATCGTATTTATGTAACAGGCGGTCAAAAACAACTAAACAAATTTTATAAAGCAGCAGGTTCATATAAAGAAAAAATCAGGTCAGTAATGATCATTGGTGGCGGAAGAATAACGTACTATTTATTAACGTTACTAGCTCCACTAAAATTAAACATTAAAGTTATTGAACATAATGAAAAGAAAGCTTTTGAATTAAGCAGTCATTTTCCAGATGTAGTCGTAATAAACGGGGATGGTACAGATCAAACATTGTTGGATGAAGAAAGGATGGAATTGTATGACTCAGTTATTAGTTTAACGGGTGTGGATGAAGAAAATGTTATTAATTCAATGTATGCTGCAAAAAAAGATATGAAAAAAATCATTACTAAAATAAATCGAATCTCTCTAATGAAAATTTTAGGAAGTGTTGGTTTGCAATCGATCATTACACCTAAACGAATTATTGCGAATTCAATTATCCGTTTTGTTCGATCACTAGAAGAATCTCAAGGTTCAGATGTAGAAGCACTTTACCGTCTAGCAGATGATCAAGTGGAAGTTCTTCAGTTTAAAGTTAAAGAAAGCAGTAAAATTATTAATATACCACTGAGTAGACTGAACACTAAAAATAATCTTTTGATTGCTTATATTATTAGAAAAAAGAAAGTGATTTTTCCTGATGGGAATGACGTTATCAAACCTAGAGACTATGTGGTTGTCGTTAGTAAAGCGGGATTTTTTAATGACATCGATGACATCAGGGAACCAAAGAAGGTAAAAAAAAATGAATAAGTCTATTATTAGATTTATAATCGGAAGAATATTAAAAATAGAAGCACTCTTAATGATCGCTCCTTTGGTTGTTAGTCTTATCTATCAAGAAGATAGTTTGTATCAATTTAGTTTCTTAATTGTTATATTAGCTTTATTTTTCATTGGTTCTCTATTATGTAGAGGTAAGGTTAATAAAAGACAACTATATGCAAAAGAAGGTTTTATCATTGTTTCATTATCGTGGATTGTCCTCTCATTTTTTGGCTCTTTACCTTTTGTAATAAGCGGAGATATCCCTTCTTTAATTGATGCATTTTTTGAAACAAGTAGTGGATTTACGACTACTGGCTCCAGTATTCTCACAGATGTCGAAGTACTGGCCCATTCTATGTTATTTTGGAGAAGTTTTACTCATCTTGTGGGAGGAATGGGAGTACTTGTGTTTGCATTGGCTGTGATGCCACAAACGGGATCGGAATCCGTTCATATTATGAAAGCAGAAGTACCCGGTCCTGTGTTTGGCAAAGTTGTAGCAAAGTTATCCTCGTCTGCAAGAATTTTATATTTGATTTATCTTTCAATGACGGCAGTAATGGTCGTATTGTTGCTTTTTGGAGGAATGAATCTTTTTGATGCACTATTACACGCTTTTGGAACAGCAGGTACTGGAGGATTTGGTGTTCGAAATGGTAGCTTGTTATCCTATGATAGCGCGTATATTGATGTCGTATTAAGTGTTGGAATGATATTATTCGGAATTAACTTCAATTTGTATTACCTCATTTTAATTGGTCATATAAAAGAAGCTTTCAGTAGTGAAGAATTACGCTGGTATTTTGCCATTATTGGTTCAGCTGTTCTTTTAATTTGTTTAAATATTTATACAACTTATGAATCAATTTGGATGATGATAAGGGATGTATTCTTTTCAGTATCTTCTATTATTACGACAACTGGATTTTCAACTGTTGATTTTGGGAAATGGCCACTTTTTTCTAGAATGATTATATTATTGCTAATGTTTATTGGTGGTTGTGCAGGGTCAACTGCTGGAGGGCTAAAAGTTTCAAGGGTATCCTTGCTAGTCAAATCAGCTATTGCTGAGTTTAAAAGAATGAGTCAACCTAATCGAATAGTTGTCATAAAGCATGAAAAGAAAACGATTGAACGAGATACGATTCGTAGTGTCATAAACTATTTCTTAGTTTATCTAGTTATTTTTATAACATTAGTGTTAATTATCTCGTTAGACTTTAATGACTTTGAATCTGCATTTAGTACAATTGCCTCGACATTTAATAATATCGGTCCTGGTTTGGGTCAAGTCGGTCCAATGGGTGGCTATTCGGGACTTTCAAACTGGTCTAAAATAGTGCTCTCTTTTGTTATGATTGCAGGAAGACTGGAAATATTCCCGATTATCATCTTATTTTCTAGTAGAACGTGGAGAAGGTAAAAAAGGTAAGTATAAAAAAAGTGATGAGACAGCTGTCTCATCACTTTTTTTATATACTTAATTCTAAAGCAAGTAATGTTTTTTTTCGATTAGCTAAATAGGTTTCGTCTTCAAGTAGAGCATAGCAAAGAATATCCAAAATAAAATAAATAGGTAATTGACTATTTATGAAGCGCTCATCTACAATCGTTCGATTATCTGAAGCAAATAAAACATCTGTCGCAATCTCAGTTAGACTAGTATGATTTCGGTTTGTAATAGCAAAAATGGTTGCTTTTTCTTTTTTTGCGGTTTCGCAAGCTTGGACAATTGCATCTGTTTCACCAGAGTTTGAAACAGCAATCAACAAATCTCCTTCATTAAGTAATGTAGCGCTCATAATCATCATATGTGGATCTGTGACGGCATCAATAACTAATCCCATTCTAGCAAGGCGATTGCCTAGCTCCAGAGCACTTAGACCTGAACTACCTAATCCACAAACCACTATTTTATTTGCTGTTTGAATGGCTTGTATTAACTCCGTAATTTGCAGAGGGTTAATTAATTGTGAAGAAGAGTGAATTAACTGATTATAATAGTCAGTTATTTTTTCTGTTAATTTTTCTGGGATAGGCGCTAGCTGTAATTCTTGATTAATAAGCGTTTTAAATTCTGCAAAGCTTTTATAGTTTAATTTATGACAAAAACGTGTGATTGTAGCATTTGAGGCATCCGTTAACCTCGCTAAGTCTTTGATATTCCATGAGTCAACATTTTTTTGATTTTCCAGAACAAAGTTTGCAATGTGTTTATCCTTTTTTGTTAGCAGACTATAGTTTTGCGAAATACGATTTGAAAGATTTAGGTTAATTATCATATTTTTAGACCTACCTATACATTCATTTTTCTTTTAGAATACCATTTTATTGTATGTTATACAAAGAGGTTATAAAAAAAACAAAAAATTAACATTTGATATCAATAGTTAAAATGAGTCGATAAAAGGTTTTGTGTGTAATAATCATCAGTAATACAAAAAAAATTAAAGAAAATTATTTTCATCAGGAAACACTTGTAAAAATAAATACCATGTGCTATCCTATTAAATGTAAGCGATATCATCAATGTATAGATTTTAATAGAAAAGGTAGGTTGAAAAATGAATATAAGTTAAATAACGACTATATATTTATAAAAAAAATTTATTTAATGGAACAAAATTTTAATAAATAACGAAATAAGTACTAAAGTACTTAAATAAAATGAAGAGGTGACGAAAATGGGGAAAATATATTCAGCACTATTGGTAGCATATGATGAAAACGGAGAAATTTTTGAAAAAGGATTACGTGAAATAGTAAGATACAATATTGATCAAAATAAAGTAGATGGTATTTATGTGGGAGGCAGTACAGGAGAGAATTTCATGTTAGACACTGTAGAAAAGAAACGAATTTTCGAAATCGTTTATAATGAAACGAAAGGTGCAGTTGATTTAATTGCACAAGTTGGTTCAGTTAACTTAAAAGAAGCTAAAGAGTTAGCAAGATTTGTTACGGAATTAGGATATAAGACTATTTCTGCTGTTACACCATTCTATTATAAATTCGATTTTGAAGAAATTAAAAATTATTATAATAGCATTTTAGAAAATATTGATACGGAAATGATTATCTATTCTATCCCAGCATTAACAGGCGTATCTATTTCTGAAGATCAATTTGCTGAATTATTTGAAAATCCTAAAATTGTCGGAATTAAGTTTACAGCAGGAGACTTTTACCTACTTGAACGGGTTAGAAATCGTTTCCCAGATAAAATTATTTATTCAGGATTTGATGAAATGTTATTACCTGCAGTTTCGTTAGGAGTAGATGGAGCGATAGGATCTACATTTAATGTTAACGCACCAAAAGCAAGAGCAACTTTTGAAGCCGTTGAAAAAGGAAATATGGTTGAAGCTAGAAAATTACAATGTGAATCAAATGATTTAATTACTGATTTACTTTCAAATGGCTTATATAATACGATTAAATTATTGTTGACTGAATTAGGCGTAGATGCTCAATATTGTCGTGAGCCTATGAAAAAACCAAGTGATGAGCAAAGAACAACCACTAAAGAGATTTATAAAAAATATTTTAACCATTAAGGAGTTTTTTTATGGAAAACAAGTTATTAGAACAGATAAAAAATGGTGTAATCGTTTCATGCCAAGCTTTACCAGATGAACCACTACACAGTTCTTTCATTATGTCTAAAATGGCTAAGGCTGCAAAAGAAGCTGGTGCTGTAGGAATTAGAGCTAACTCGATTGTAGATATTCAATCAATACAAGATACTGTTGACTTGCCAATCATAGGAATAATAAAACAAGTTTATGATAATTCAGAAATTTTTATAACACCTACGCTAAAGGAAATCCGAGCTGTTTGTGCAACTAACGTTGAGATTGTTGCAATTGATGCAACACTTAGAGAGAGACCTGATAGCATGAACCTAACTGAGATTATTAAAATAATAAAAGAAGAGTATCCTGGAACTTTACTAATGGCAGATACATCTTGTTTAGAAGATGTAAAAGCTGCAAATGAAAGTGGTTTTGATATTATAGGCACTACATTACATGGATATACAGAAGACACTAAAGGTTTAGATATTAGTAACAATGATTTTGAGTATTTAAAGAGTGTTTTAGAAGTTGCTACATTACCTGTTATTGCTGAGGGAAAGATTGATCTTCCTGAGAAAGCTAGACGAGTTTTAGAATTAGGATGTACTTCTGTTGTAGTAGGCGGAGCCATCACTCGACCAAAAGAAATTGCAGAGCGTTTTATAAATGCAGCAGCATTAGCAAATAAAAAAATCTAATTAGGGGAGGAGGTTATAATGCAAAGAAGGAAGGATGACAAACTTAATGCACCACACGTTGCAAACTCTACTATTGTAATGAGTACTGAGAAAACAAAAAGAAAAAAAAAGTTTAGAGGAATTGAAAATCCATATTCTGGATACTTATTTGCTGGACCACAAATTATATTATTCTTAGTTTTTATAGCTTATCCGGTGTTTGAAGGATTCAGAATGAGTTTATTCAAGTTTAGTTACTCAAGTGAGATTTTCGTTGGATTAGAAAACTATAAAACATTGTTTGCTGACCCAGTATTCATGAAATCAATTTTTAATACAATGATCTTTGTTGTGGCGATAGTATTCTTCACAATTATGTTTAGTCTTTTTGTAGCTACAGCAGTATACGATAAAACATCAAAATATGTTTCATTTATCAGAGGAAGTTACTATCTGCCCGTTATGGTATCAATGGTAGTAATGAGTATTATCTGGAACTTCTTACTCAATCCAGCCAATGGATTAATTAATTACTTGATGAATAATGCTGGATTAGAAAATGTAAATCTATTAGGAAGTACTACTTGGGTAATGCCAGTTGTTATCTTCGTAACATTTGTAGGAAACGTAGGGCAATCTATCATTTTGTATATAGCTTCAATGATTGGGATATCAGAAGATTTTTTTGAAGCAGCTGAACTAGATGGTGCAACACGTTGGCAACGGATCAGACATATTTTAATCCCCCTAGTAAAACCTACTACATTGTATTTAGTTATTATCAATATTATTGCAGTTTTGAAAATTTTTGTGGTTATTCAATTATTAACAGGAGGAGGGCCTAACAACTCTTCTGTTACGATGATGTACTACCTTTATCAAAATGCATTTATTTACAACAACACAGGAATTGCTGCAGCCATAGGTGTTATGATGTTTGTTATAGCCTTATTGCTAGCTATACCTCAGTTTAAAACATTTGGAAATAAAGATTAAGAAAGGAGAGGAGCTACTTGAATCTATTAAAAAGAATTAAAAGGATGGAGAAATTTGATCTTGTTTCCAATATTGTCGTGTTAACCTTTGCAATAATAAGTTTGTTACCATTGTACTGGTTAGTAACCAATTCATTCAAAACATCATCAGAAATTTATCAAATGCCACCTAGCATTTTACCTGCTAAACTATATTGGGGAAACTTTAAAGAGTTATTTGATGGTCAACCAGCATTAAGATGGATGTTTAATAGTTTCTTTGTTTCTTTCACAACGACAGCTTTGAGTGTGGTTTTATCCGCATCTGCCGCATACGCGTTTGCAAAATTACATTTTAAAGGTAAAAAAATATTCTTTATGTTGTTGATTGTTTCTATTATGATTCCTAAAGAGACATTCATTGTTCCTCTATTTAAAATTATTGTGGCATTCAATTGGATAGATACCTATCAAGCAATGATAGTCCCTAACTTAGCCACTGGTTTTGGAACATTTATGTTGTATTCTTTTTTCAAAGCCATACCAGATTCTCTCAGAGAGTCGGCTAAATTAGATGGAGCAAGTGAGTGGATGATTTTTTCAAAATTAATGTTACCTATAGCTAAACCTGGAATTGGGGCGCTATTTATTTTAAACTTTGTAACAGTCTGGAATGACTATCTATGGCAATTACTAATGGCACGTAGCAAAGAAATGAATACGCTAACAACAGGCGTGGCAAGTCTACAACAAGCTATCAATCCGAATATCGGACTAAAAGTAGCAGGGGCAGCACTAGCAGCCTTACCAATGATTATAGTATTTATTTTGTTCCAAAAGTACTTTACTAAAGGAATGACAGCAGGAGCTGTAAAAGAATAAAAATTGGAGGAATAATGATGAAATTTAATAAAAAATTCTATAGTTACGCAGCAGCTATTTTAAGTATTGGTTTATTAGTAAGTGGGTGTGGTGGAGAAAATAAAAAAGCAGAACCAGGAGGATCTACTGATGAAAAAGTTCAATTAGAACTATGGTTAACACCGCAATGGAAAGGCGTTCAAGATGCATCAGAAGAGGGTGCAGATTACGATAGTTTCTTTAAAAAGGCAGCTGAAGAATATACAAAAGAAAATCCCAATGTTGAAATCGATGTTCAAGTTATTCCTGGTGAAGAGCGTGCTGACAAGTTAAGTGTAGCCATGCAAACAAAAACATTACCAGATATGTTTTTTGATTCAACATTTGCTCTGACTGAATATGCACACGCTGGTATTTTAGCCCCTATGGATGACATTATTGATGATGAATCTAAAAAAGATATTCCAGAAACCATTTGGGACAATGTACAAATTAATGATGAAACTTATTTCTATCCTTTCAGTCACAATCCAGGAACGTTAGCTTATAATGCTGAAATGTTTGAAAAAGCTGGATTAGATAAATATATTTCTGAAGAGCATGAAATTGCTACTTGGACACCTAAAGAGTACGAAATGATTTTAGAAACATTGAAAGAAAAATTACCAGAGGTTTCTCCAATGGGATTATTTGCAAAAAATAACCAAGGGGATACTTGGAACTTGTCATACTTAACAATGTTTGGAAATAAAATTTATGACAAAGATGGCCAAATTATTGTTAATGAAAAGAATGGTGTGAAAGCACTTGAATATATCAAAAATTTAAATGATAAAGGTTTAACAACAGCTGGAGCTGAAACATTATCAAGCAATGATGTTAACGCAATGTTCCAAAACCAACAAGTAGCTGTCAGTTTCACTAATAGTGTTTTATTTAACGGTATCTTGAACGATATGGAAAATGGAATTGTTAATAAATTTGATTTGCGCTTAGCTAATATTCCTGGAGAAAAAAATCCTACCTCATTTACTTATGTAGCTGGTGGAGCGGTGTTTAATACAGGAACAGAAGCAGAGGTTGAAGCATCAAAAGACTTTGTTAAATTCTTCTCAACAGATAAAGAATTAGTAAAAGCTTCAAAAAATAGTTTACCAGTTAGAGAATCTGTTTCTAAAGAAGCAGTTAGTGAATTACCATATCTAGAAGCTTATAACAAGAATGATAAATATATTTTTAATTTTTCAAATAACACTCCTGGTTATGCAGAATTAAGAAATGCATTTTTCCCTGAGTTACAAGCGGTCTTTACAGATGAAAAAACACCAAAAGAAGCACTAGATTCTTTTACTGAAAATGGGAATAAAATTATTGATACCAACACAGAAATGTCTGAAATTTTAAAATAAAATAATTTTAAAAATAAAAAAACTTTCTTTATTAGATATAAAGAAGTTTTTTTATTTAAAAAGGATGGATAAAATGTTGTATTTTAATATAAAAGATAAGAATCATTATGAACAGTTGAATGAAGATGTCACAACTTGTCTAAACTTTATAAAAAATGAAAATTTAAATGCTTTAGAAAACGGACAACATAAATTAACAGATGATATTACCTACAATGTTTTAAGTTTTACAACATCTTCAGAAAATGAAAGAGAGTGGGAAGCACATCAACAATTTATTGATGTCCAAACAATCATTGAAGGAAAAGAACGCGTTGATTATCAACATACAGATAAAATGGAAACCAGAGAATACAAAGCTGAGGATGACTTTTTACAAGTTAATGGGAAATCGAACTTTTCAGTTGAGATGGAAAAAGATATGATTCTTGTTCTTTATCCAAAAGATGCACACAAAACAGGAATTAATATAAACGAATCAAGAGATATTAGAAAAGTCGTATTTAAAATCAAAGTAATAAAATAAGATCTATTGAGGAGCTAGAATATGAGTAAATATTTATGTATAGATATAGGTGGTACTGCTATAAAATATGGGGTCTATAACGAATTGGGAGAAAGTGAAAAAGAAGTTAAATCTACTCTTGTTAAACAAACAAATGAAGGCTCTGAAATAATGGATACAGTAAATGAAATTATATCTAATATAATAAAGTTATATACTATAGATGGAATTTGTATTTCTAGTGCTGGTGTGATAGATGCATCTTTAGGAAAAGTTGTTTATTCTGGTTATACGATACCTAACTATACAGGTACTCCGATTAAAGCTATTATAGAAGAGAACTTCAATATTCCATGTGAAGTAGAAAACGATGTTAATTGTGCTTGCCTAGGAGAGTACTGGTTGGGAGCAGGTAGAGATTCAGCATCTTTAGTTTGTTTAACTGTTGGAACTGGTGTCGGCGGAGCTATTATGTTAGACAATAAACTAATAAATGGTTATTCTCATACAGCTGGAGAAATCGGTTATATGAACATTTTAGGAGAAAATTTTCAAGATTTAGCTTCAACATCTAGCTTAATTAAACGAGTTTTAGAACGGAAAAATAATGAAGATTCACAAAATTTAACAGGCTATCAAATTTTTGAATTAGCTAGGCAAGGAGATGTAATTTGTATTGAAGAAATTGATAAGACGATTAAAATGCTTGCTCTAGGAATAACAAATATTTTATATCTGTTTAATCCAGAAACTCTTGTTTTAGGTGGAGGTATAATGGATCAAAAAGAGATGTTGAAAGAAAAGATTGACCAAGCTATTTCTAATGC
>JAVWJE010000016.1:24534-26776 GCA_036639135.1 Carnobacterium sp.
TGCATTCGTGCACCCAATGTTTAATAAAACAACAATAAAATTTGCACAAAAAGGAAATGATGCCGGTTTGTTAGGAGCATTATACAATTTTAAGAACAAAAATAGTTGATTAGTTGGTGATGAAAATGGATATTTTAGAAGAAATACAAAAACAATTTGTTTCTCTCTCTTTAAAAGAAAAAAATGTAGCGACTTATATATTACAAAAAGGTAAAGAAATTAAAAATGTGAATATAACAGAATTAGCAAAAATGACTGAAACTTCAACATCAACAATAACAAGGTTTTGTAAAAAAATTAACTGTGATAATTTTGTTGATATGAAAATAAAAATTAGTTCGATTTACCAAGAAGAGAATAAAAGTCAAAGATTAAATATATTTGATGATGTTTATTCATTTTATGACAAAGTAATTAATAATACAATCAAAAACATGAATAGAGAAAAAATTGAGAAGGTTGTTAATCTAATAAAATCAGCACACCGTATTTTCATATACGGTGTGGGAAGTTCTGGTTTAACAGCAATTGAGATGACGCAACGTCTTTTGCGAATGGGACTAAATGTATCCAGCATAACAGACTCACATATGATGTTAATCAACAGTTCTGTAGCAACTAAAAATGATTTAGTCATAGGAATTTCAACTTCTGGTTACACTCAAGAGGTTGTAAATGCTTTGCGAATGTCTAAAAAGAATCAAGGAACGATTGTTTCAATTACGAGTCTGTCTAATAGTGCTATTACAGAAGTTAGTGATATTAGCTTATCTGTTTACAATAGTTCTTTTGTAGACGAGCAGCGTTTTATTAACTCGCAGTTTGCAATTATTTATCTGATGGATGTCATTTCTATGATGTTATTATCAGATGAAACGTTAAACTATAAGATGAACAAAACGATTGAGGTTATACTTAAAGAGAAAGACTAAAAAAATAAAAAACAGAGATGTTTAAAATTCTCTGTTTTTTTATTATGCAGCCAACATGTGTTGTAACTTGGTGGTGAAAGATCACTACAGGCTTTGCAGTATGAACTATTAGTCAACAGCAAAGGTGTTCGCTGTGAGTCGGAATCTGTAGTAAGTTTTGCTTGCTGCTTTTATCCCGATTATCATGGACTCAGCTGGGAACGTTGGAACACAATCATTGGCAGTCGCAGTCCGAAATATTTTATGGGAGAAGAAAGGAACAAAGAAGAATTTTGGCAAAATGTCCCAAAAGAACTCCTAGCAGGAATGATAATCGAATTATCTGCAGAGTTAGTTTTAGCGCTTGTAGTAGACATTTTTTATCACAACCTTGTTTTAGTAGCAAGTATTAGCTTTTCTCTTTTGGTGACTTTGAGTTTATTTACTCTATTAGGCGCGGTCATTTCTTTCCTTATCAATAGATTGAAAATTGATCCCGTTATTGCTTCAGGCTCTTTTGTTACAACAATCAATGACGCAATGAGATTGTTATTTTATTTTAGTGCGCAACAAAACATGCTTCATGTACTTTAGAAAGAAAATAGAAGAGTAGCACCAAACGTAATTCAAGTCGTTTGGTGCTGCTCTTTTTTTAAAAACTAATTTTAAAAAGGAACAGGATACAAGTCCCGCTCCCGCCTTTGCATAATCGAACAATAAACTCCAGTCATGTTTCAAAAAACAAACCTGAAGCAGATTTATTCGTTGCCTTTTTTGACCCATTCTGCCACTTTAACGGTACGCTCAGCTTGATATCTCACAGCATCTGCTACATCTTCGATCATTTCTCCGTCTTGTCCGACAGTCACGCTTGTTCCGTAAGGGTTACCGCCTGCTTTGAATAAGACAGGGTCTGAATACCCTGGTGCGGCAATAATGGCTCCCCAGTGCATCATGCTAGTATACAATGATAGAATCGTTGCTTCTTGTCCACCATGCGGGTTTTGGGCAGAAGACATCGCACTAACTACTTTATTAACTGTTTTGCCGCTAGCCCAAATACCGCCTTGGATATCCAAGAACTGTTTCATTTGTGAAGGCATATTTCCAAAACGTGTTGGGGTACTGAAAATGATAGCATCTGCCCATTCCAAATCAGCAGATGTTGCTACTGGAACATCTTTTGTTTCTTCGACAGTAGCTTTCCATGTTTCGTTTCCTTCAATGATTGCTTCAGGAGCTAATTCTTGTACTTTTAATACTCTGACTTTGGCGCCTGCTGCTGTTGCGGCTTCCGCTGCCCATTGTGCTAATTGATAATTTGTTCCACC
>JAVWJE010000017.1:0-26166 GCA_036639135.1 Carnobacterium sp.
GAATCTGATGAAGTTCCATATGGCTATACTAAAATTGAAACTATTAAAAATAAAGATGCTGGATTTTATAGAATTGAGAAAACTTTTTCTAGATCTAAAAATGATAGTTTTCAAAGCAACTATCCAAGTGTCTCTCATTTCAGCTCTACATTTGAAAAAGAGCTACCTAAGTTTTTTGGGCAACTTGGATTGCCAGTGGGTGATGGTTTTGTTTCTTATTCAAACGGAACATTGCTTACTGATTCAATCTTAGGCATTAAATATTACATCAGCGAACAAAACGAACTTTATCGTACGGCTAAAAAAGAAACTGCCTCTTTAAAAGGTTCTTCTATATTAGATAATGTTGAAAAAAAACAACTGAAAAATAAATTTATTAATCCAGATTTCCAGCTCTCTTTGACTCAAACAAAGCCTGATTTACGTGCTTATCTACCATTTCACGAATCTAACAAAACAGTTATATACAAAAATCCTTATGCACTCCCTATTTTATTTGGAAGTAACGATGCTATTTTAACCGTTAAACCTATCAGTAACCAACCTATTCAGTACCAAGAGAATCTATTGTCTTCTTTAGCAGGACAGTCTACTGCAAATGAACTATTTATTCCTACTAACTTTGACACAACCGTTTATCAAAATGTTTCAGTAACAGAATCTTCCCAAAATAAGACTTACGTAAAACAAATTTTTAACGAAGATGCTTCTGTTACGTTTCAGTTTAAACCTAAAACAAATGATTCTTACTATCTAACACTGGATCCAGATATCAAAGAAGAAGATGTTACATTTTATTTAAATGGCATACCGTTTACTCAATACCCAACTTATCGAGATTTCTTAGTTTTAAATCTAGCTCATTTGAACAAAGACGATACCATTACATTTAAAATGGTTTTAAAAAATTCTAGACTTACGCTAGAAAATTTTGAATTGTACCAACTCGACCAAGAACTTTTTTCTTCAACAATAAAAAATCTACAACAAAGTGATTTAACTATTAAGAATCAAAGCAATACATTAATCCAAGGTAAAATAACCATCCAACCTGAGCAACAACTTATCTTTACTTCTATTCCTTATAACAAAGGTTGGTCAGCTTCAATAGATGGTGTACCCGTTAAGACTAAAAAAGCATTGGACAGTTTGTTGGTTATACCAACAAATCAAGGAACACACTCTGTAACCTTACAGTACAGAACGCCTTGGTTTAAAGAAGGAATAATTTTGTCAATTATTATAGCTGGGATTTTATTGCTTTCCTACCTAATAGAAAATAAAGTTTCATCCTACAACATATATAAAGGAGAAAAATATGAGTAATAAAGTAGCCATAAAAGTCCCTAAACTATCTTCACAGTTAGAGTCTTCTGATTTCCGGAATTTAGAGGACGAAAGTTTTTACACCGGTGTTGTCTTTAAAGATTGCACATTGTCAGATGTTTCTTTTGAAAAAATATGTTTTAAAAGTGTCTCTTTTATAAATGTTCATTTCAAAAGTTGTACGTTTTATCAGATAGAATTGATTGATGTCGTTTTTGATAATTGTGATATCAGCAATACAGAAATGATTGAATCAATTATCCAACGAACCCATTTTTCAAACACTAAACTATTTGGTACAAACTTTGCTGAATCTTCTATGATGGATGTTTTATTTACTAGTTGTTTTGCTAATTATAGTTCTTTTAGTTATGGTTCGTTGAAACAAGTCAGTTTTGAACATACGGCTTTGATTGAGAGTGATTTTTACGAAATCAAATGGAAACAACTCTATTTTGAACAGTGTGATTTAACTGGACTTAATTTAATGCAAACAAATTTGAATTCTTTAAATTTAAGCTCCTCTACTTTTGAAAAAATTGGAGTCTCTATTAATCTACTAAAAGGAGTAACATTAAGTAGTGTACAAGCCTTGGTAATTGCTAGTACTTTAGGTATTAACATCAAATAAAAACCCTTGAATTGAATTATCATTTCTCAAGGGTTTTTTATTATTAATTATTTAGCTGCTGCATAATTTTTTGCTGCTTCATCCCAATTAACTACGTTCCAAAATGCTTTAATATAAGCCGGACGTACATTTTTATAATTTAGGTAATAAGCATGTTCCCATACATCTAATCCTAAAACAGGAGTTTTTCCTTCTGATAAAGGTGAATCTTGATTAGGTGTTGAAGTAATAGCTAACTTACCTCCATCTAATACTAACCATGCCCAACCAGAACCAAATCGTCCTGCTCCTGCAGCTGCAAATTCTTCTTTGAATTTATCTAAGCTACCAAAAGTCGATTCAATAGCTTCTTTTAATTCACCTGTTGGTTCACTACTGCCATTTGGAGTAAGAATTTTCCAAAAGAAACTATGGTTAACATGTCCACCACCGTTATTACGAACTGCAGTACGAATATCTTCAGGAACGGCAGTTAAATCAGACATCAATTCCTCAATTGATTTTTCTGCTAGTTTTGGGTACTTTTCAATTGCATTGTTTAAATTTGTTACATAAGCGTTGTGATGCTTATCATGATGTAAGTGCATAGTCTCTTCATCAATAGTTGGTACTAGTGCATCATAAGCATAAGGTAGTTCTGGTAATTCATAGGCCATAATCATATTCCTCCACGTGTTTGTATTGTTTTACTGATATACTACCCTTTAAATGTAACACCTTTCATAATAAAACTCAAAGTTTTTGCTCATATTTAATATAAAAAGTTATTTAACGTATTTCCGTAAATTTTATGACCAAACATTGAGTTTTCTTTTATTAAAGCTTACAATAATAAAGAACGATTTTTATTAAACTATTAGGAGTGATTGATATTCAAATTTTCAACTTAATGAAAGCCTCTTTTCTTAATCCAGAAAAGCTAAGCTCAGCGCGTACTTTAAATAAAAAGAAAATTATACTGTATTTAGTATTTCTTTCTTTAATAACTGCTATCCCCACTTGGATTCAAGGAAATAGTTTATTAGCTGACTTTAAAAAAGATGGTCAAAAAATCGCTGAACAATTGCCTTCCTTCAAAATAGAACACGGCAAGTTAGTTACAAAAGAAAAAGCTGAAAGTTACATTTACCAAACGGATTCTATCATTTTTACCTTCGATCCTACTGGAGAACAAACATCTCAAGATGTTAAAGATAATACTATTGGTTCAACAATAGGAATTGCCTTACTTAAAGATGGCTTTTATCTTAATGCACCTGGATCTCCAGGTAAATTATCTTATTCTAAAATGGATGGGTTAACAGATGAGTTTTTTAAAGATTTATTTCTAACAAACCAAACAATCAGTATTTTAATTCTAACTCTTTCATTTGTTTTAATTTGGTTAGTCAGTTTATTCATAGTTGTTATCTATAACTTACTTTATACTGTCTTTGCTAACCTAGTTGCTACTTTTAGTCGACGTCCTCTTAGCTTTTCTGATAATTGGAAAATTGTTTTATTTGCATCGACTTTACCTACCTTTTTCTTTGCTCTATTGAATAGTTTTCAGTTGACTCCTTATTTACAACTTGAAGCAACCTTAGCTGTAACGACTTACTTCTATTATCTAGCTATAAAGAAGATACCAAAAGAAAAAATAATTAAAAAATAAAAAAACGAGTAGAGTACATAATAAAATGTACCCTACTCGTTTTTTAAATTATTTTGTTTTATTACTATTTTTGTTTGCTTTTTTTATAGCATTTGCTTGTGTACGACGCTCTGTACGACGTTTTTTGACGTTACTTGCTTTAATAACACGGCTCATTTTTTTCTTATATCCTGGTTTGATATTCTTTTTAGCTTTTTTCAACATTCCTCTAGTTTCACCATCAAGAGATTCTGTTTTTTTCTTTTCACGTTGCGCACGTCGTTTACGATCAAAGGTATCGACAATTTCTCCATGTTTAATACTTTTCGGTTCAAAAGTAATACCCATTTTTTCGATATCAATCACTAGGTTTTCTTCACTTGGAGAATACAAAGTGATTGCTGTTCCTTTAAGATCTTTACGCCCAGTACGACCTACTCTATGAATGAAAAAATCTAAATCACGAGGGATTTCAGCATTAATAACATGAGAAACTCCATCAATATCAATACCTCGAGCAGCTAAGTCTGTTGCAACAACAAATTGGTACTCTAAGTTTTGAACTTGTTTCATCACACGTCTTCTCTCACGTGGTGGAATATCTCCATGAATTTTAGCTACTTTAATTCCTCTTGATTTTAATCCATCAGCTATTTCATCTACTTTTAATTTCGTGTTAGCAAATATCATCACTAAGTACGGTTGTCCGATTGTTAACAATTCATAGATAACATCAATTCTTTCGCGTCCTTTAGTAGATATAAGCCAGTTTTCAATATTCGTAGATATGATGTCTTTCGGTTGGATTTGTTCATATAGAGGATTATCCATGTATTTCTTCAAGAAAGGTTTTAGTTTATTTGGGATAGTTGCTGAGAAAATTAGCATTTGTAATTCTGTTGGTAACTTGCTAGCAATTTGATCAATATCTTCTAAAAATCCCATATCTAACGTCATATCTGCTTCATCTATCACTAATACTGGTGCAGTATAAATCAATAAAGCTTTTTCCGTTACTAAATCTAAGATTCTACCTGGAGTTCCAATAACAATATGAGGTTGTGATCCTGATAGTTTAGCAATTTGTCGTTTCTTATCTGTACCACCTACATAAGTTTGAACGTTAATTTTTTCTGGTGCATTCTCTACTAGCTGTAGAGCTGCTTTAGATATTTGTTCAGCTAATTCTCTACTTGGTGTAGTAATGACAACTTGAACTTCATTTTTGCTAGGATCAATACCATCTATTAAAGGCAACAAGAATGTGTGTGTTTTACCTGAGCCAGTTTGTGATTGTCCAATAACACTTTTTCCTTTTTTTATAGCTGGAATAAGTTTTTCTTGCACTTCTGTAGGTTGTTTAAAACCTATTTCGTTAATTGCTTCTATTAAAAATGGTTGTATGTTAAATCTTTCAAATGTATGTTCCATCTAGTTATACGCCTCTTTTCTATCGATACTCTTTTGCATCTGTTACATTATAACATAATTCCTCTTGTTCCGTTAAATAATTGTTCATTAATGAGACCATTGTCATTCTGTGTAAAAGATGACTTTTCTATCTTTATTCATTCGCTAATCTTTTAAGAGTTTTTTTACTTCCGGTATCTCTTAAATAAATAAACTGGAAAAATTGATTCCTATATCATATACTTGTATAATGTATTAGATAACCCTAATAAGAGACAATATTAGTTGTGTTAGATCGATTGAAGGAGTGGTTACGGCAAATGAATAAAGAAAAGAAAGCTCTATTCACCATATTTGGTGGAACAGGAGATTTAGCAAAAAGGAAATTATATCCTTCTCTTTATCGATTGTACAAAAAAGGATACCTTAAAGAACATTTTGCAGTTATCGGTACAGCTAGAAGAGAATGGACAGATGAATTTTATCGTGATGTCGTCGTCGAATCTATTCAAGATTTAACGGAATCACATGAAGATGCGATAAAGTTTGCAAGTCACTTTTATTACCAGTCCCATAACGTAACAGATATAGAACACTACGATACTTTAAAAAAACTAACTAAAAAATTAGATGAAAAATACCAATTAGAAGGAAATCGTTTATTTTACTTAGCAATGTCTCCTAATTTTTTTGGTATTATCTCACAAAACCTAAGAAACCGAGACTTAATAACAACTAATGGGTTTAACAGGTTAATTATTGAAAAACCTTTTGGTCATGATTTTGAAAGTGCCTTAGAATTAAATAATCAGATTCGAGCTTCTTTTGAAGAAGATCAAATTTATCGTATTGATCATTATTTAGGAAAAGAAATGGTTCAAAATATTTCAGCTGTACGATTTGGTAATTACATGATTGAATCAATGTGGAATAGCCGTTATATTGATAACATCCAAATTACATTAAGCGAATCACTTGGTGTAGAAGAACGTGGTGGATATTATGATACGAGTGGTGCTTTAAGAGATATGTTGCAAAACCATATTTTACAAATCATCTCTTTATTAGCTATGGAGCCTCCTACTCGCTTAGAAGATAAAGAAATACGAACTGAAAAAATAAAAGCTTTAAAAGCCGTTAGATTGTTAGAACCGGACGAAGTATCAGATTACATGGTCAGAGGCCAATATGGTCCTGGCATAAATGATACTAGTAAAAATCTAAACGAATACCGTAAAGAAATGAATGTTGCGCTAGATTCTCAAACAGAAACGTTTGTTGCTGGTAAAATTATGATCGATAATTTCAGATGGGCAGGCGTTCCTTTTTATTTCAGAACCGGGAAACGATTAACAAAAAAAGGAACACAAATTGATATCGAATTTAAAAATGTTCCGTTAAATTTATTCGATAATAATGAAGAACCTTTACCACCAAACGTGCTTACTATTTATATTCAACCTACTGAGGGTTTCTCTTTAGAATTAAATACAAAAAAAATAGGACTTGGGTTAGAAACAGAAACGTTGAAGCTCGAACACAAACATTCTGCTGATACTACAGCAAATAGTCCTGAAGCTTATGAAAAGCTAATTTTAGATTGTTTAAATGGCGATTCAACTAATTTCACCCACTGGGATGAAGTAGCAACATCTTGGAAGTTTGTTGATATTATCCGTGAGCGTTGGGATAATGAAATGGTATCATTCCCTAATTACGCTAGTGGTTCCATGGGACCTGCCGATAGTAAACAGTTACTTATCAAAGATGGTTTCAAATGGCATTGGTGTCCTAATGAAGAGTAGTCATATATGTAATGCACCCTCAAACAAAACTGGATAGAACTACAAAAAAGATTTGGCATATTATATATGCCAAATCTTTTTACTTTATAGGTCTAATAGATGTCTCTCTGAGACGTTCTTGATCATCCGGATCTCCACCATAACGAGTTTCAGTATTTAGTGAATCAATCTTAGCCCGATCTTCTTGCGTTAAACTAAAATCAAATAATTCACTATTTTCTTTAATTCGATTTCTATGAACGGATTTTGGTATGATAACTTCTCCACGTTCTAGGTGCCAACGTAAAACAACTTGTGCTGGAGTTTTGAAATACTTTTGACCTATTTCAACTAAGATAGGGTGGTTTAACAAATCTGACTTTCCTTGTCCCAATGGTCCCCATGCTTCATGTAAAATTCCATTTTCTTTCATATAGGCATGTAACTCATTTTGTGGGAATTCAGGATGAGTTTCTATTTGATTGATCATTGGTTGCAATAACCCTTTATTTTTTAATTCTTCTAAGTGATGAATTTGGAAATTTGAGACTCCGATTGCTTTAACTTTTCCCTCTTCGTATAGATCAATCAACGCTCTCCATGTGTCGACAAACTTTTCTGCTGGCCAGTGAATTAAATACAAATCTAAATAATCTGTTTCCAATTTATCTAATGATTCTTGAAAAGCTATTTTTGTTTGTTCGTAGCCTTGGTCATAGTTCCAAACTTTCGAAGTTAAAAAAACATCTTCACGTGGAATACCTGCCTCTTTTAATCCTTTTGCAACGTATTCTTCATTTCCATATATTTTAGCTGTATCAAAGTGACGATAACCAAATTCAACAGCCGAATTAACAGCCTCTACCAATTCATTTTCATCCTTCATTAAGAAAACACCTAAACCTAATTTAGGAATTTTGACTCCATTATAAAATTCGTAACTATCCAATAGTGCATGACTCATTTACAAACATCTCCCTCAATTGTATTTACCTATCTATCATAAGTGACTGTTGAGTCTGATTACAAGCCAGATGATTCTAAGCAATGCTGTTCGTTGAAGAAAATCTTTAGATCTTGACGGATATTTTTAATTTTACCTACTTCATCGCTTTCAAAAGTTAATACTAGCAAGGGTTCATGTAAGCTCATACGAAGTAAAAACCAACCAGAACCATATACTCCTTTAGTATTTACCCTCACACCTTCTACGTTGTTAGGTTCAATAGCCAAATCTGGCATCTTTTTAATGAATTCGCCAAATTTCCCAATTGTATTTAAGCCGTTTTCTTGAATAGGTTGAGTCAGAATACGAAAACGAACTTCATCTGTCTCTAATGGTTGCTTCAATGATTCTATCAAACTTCCTATAGTCTTATTTTCTTTACGCAAACGAGCATCTGCAATTAATATTTTTGAAACTAGGTAAGCTCCATCATCTAAGAAATAGTTTTCTTTCAGTGCTGCATGTCCACTCGTTTCTATAGCTAAAGAAGTTTGAATGCCTTCTTCATTTAATTTTAATGCTTGATTAATCACGTTACGGTATCCTGTTAAGTAACGACTTTGATAACCACCTAATTCTTCTATAAATGTTTTTAAATGTTCAGATGTAGCTGAGTTTGTTACAATTGTTGTTCCTGGATTTTCATCTATAAGAATAGCAGATATAACGGCTATCAAATTATTTCGGTTTAAAGTCGCTCCTTTATGATCGACTAATGCTGATCTATCTACATCAGTATCGAAAATAATTCCTAAATCTGCTTGATTTGCTAATACGGCTTTTTGAATGCTAGTCATAGCTTCCTTATTATCTGGATTAGGAATATGATTTGGAAACGTTCCGTCTGGGTCTAAGAATTGACTACCTTTAATTGTTGCACCTAACTTTTCTAAAACTTCAGTAGCAAAAAATCCTCCTGCTCCATTACCAGCATCTACAATAATGTGTCTGCCACTTAACGGTTTATCGTAGCTCATATTATCATTTATCCCGCATATAATTTTATTTCTTAAATCAGATGCATAAACTTTCAAAAGATTCGCTTTCGTTACTTTCCCCTTAATGTCTGAACTAGTTGTTTTTTTCAAATCAGTATTTGTTAAAATAAATTCAATATCTTCATGTTCAGCTCCACCGTCTTTTGTGAAGATCTTTAAGCCGTTGTATTCATAAGGTAAGTGACTTGCTGTAATCATTATCGCTGCATCACAGTTAAATTCTTTATATTGTGTTGACATAAACATCGCTGGTGTTGTAGATAAACCAACGTCAACAACATCTATCCCTAATTTGATTAACGTATCTATTGCAATCTGTTGTATTCTATCAGCAGATAATCGGCTATCATAACCGATTGCGACTTTCAGCTTAACCAATTGGTTATTTAAGTTTTTGATTTTTTCTAACCATACTAATAAACCATAAATAATTTTTTCAATTCGTTCATCTGTTAACGTTAAGTCATTATTTTTTGTTTGAATAGCAATGCCTCTTATATCAGATCCATTTTGTAAAGTTGCTAAATTAAATTCAGATGGTGTTGTCATGGTGAGCCTCCATTTTATGCATTTATCCATTTGTGTAAATAATCATACATTTTAATTGCATCTTCTTCATCTTTAGAAATAATGATACAAGTATCGTTACCAGCAATCGTTCCTACTTTTTCAGGAAAATCAATCGCATCCATTAGAGCCCCAATAACATGAGCATTACCTGGAATAGTCATTAGAATTGTTAAAAATTGAACACGAGTCAATTTTATAGTAACTTCACCTAATGTGGACTGTAATTTTTCTTCCGTTGACATTTTATTATTTTGGAAAAGAGCATATTTTACATTCCCGCTTGAAGTCGTTGTTTTCACTAAATGCATCTCTTTAATATCTCGTGAAATCGTTGCTTGTGTTGCTTCTACACCTTCTTCTTTTAAGTAGTGTAATAGCTCTTCTTGGGTACCCACATCATAGTTATTAATGATCTGTTTTATAGCTAGTTGTCTATTAGATTTTTTCATACTGCAAGACCTCCTCATAATTAAACGATTTAATAGTATTATACCAAACAAAGTATGAATACGCTTAGATTTATTGAATTATTTACGAAATATATGAATAAAAATTCTTTTTTCAAAATTAATGGAATTAATGTGTATACTTTGCTATAATTAATAAATAAGAATTAAATAACGATTCAATGATAAAGAGAGTACTGATTTAGATTGTTCAAAGCGAATTGGGATGGTGTAAGCCAATAACAAATAAATCAGGAAACGCACTTTTGAGAAAATAATTTGAAATGAGTAGAATTATTCGGTTTTGTTTGCCGTTATCTAAAAACAAGTGGTTTTGTCTTACGGACAAAACAACAAGAGTGGTACCGCGGGTTCAACCTCGTCTCTTTTTTGATTTTATACGTTAAATCAAATTAGGGCTTTTTTTGTATTCTAAAGCTTTAGAATAGTAGATAAAAGTATCGATATAAATAGGAGGAAAAAGAATGAATTTTAAATTATTAGTTGCTCAAGCGTTACACGAACAGATTGGTGAAACATTATCTATTGATAAAATTTTTAACTTACTTGAAAAACCGAAAACAGCTGAACACGGTGATGTGGCTTTCCCTACATTTATGTTAGCAAAAGCTTATAAGAAAGCTCCTCAGGAAATTGCTGCTGACCTAGGTGGAACAATTTCTTCACCTATTATTAAAAAAACAGAAATTGTTGGCCCCTACTTAAACTTTTTCTTAGATAAAAAAGCAGTCAGCGCTGCTGTCTTAACAGACGTTTTAAAACAAGGTGATCATTATGGTGATTTATCTATTGGCGAAAACAGAAATGTCCCAATCGATATGTCTTCACCTAATATTGCTAAACCCATTTCAATGGGCCATTTACGTTCAACCGTTATTGGAAATGCATTAGCTAATATCTACAAAAAAGTTGGGTACCAACCCATTAAAATTAACCACTTAGGCGACTGGGGAACACAATTTGGAAAACTAATTGTTGCCTATAAAATGTGGGGAAATGCTGATGCTATCGATGCTGAACCTATTGTTGAATTATTGAGACTTTATGTTAAATTCCATGCAGTAGCTGAAGAACAACCAGAACTAAACGAAGATGCTCGTGTATGGTTCAAAAAATTAGAAGATGGCAATGAAGAAGCTGTTTCTCTTTGGGAATGGTTCCGTGAAGAATCATTAAAAGAATTTAATCATATTTACGATATATTAGATATTCAATTTGATGCTATCAGTGGCGAAGCTTTTTATAATGATAAAATGGATGAAGTTGTTGAATTGCTCAAAGAAAAGAATTTACTGAAAATCAACCAAAAAGCTAGTATTGTTGATTTAGATAAATATAACTTGAATCCTGCGTTAATAAAAAAATCAGATGGTGCAACTCTTTATATCACTCGTGACTTAGCAGCAGCATTTTATCGTAAGCGGACTTATGACTTTGCACAAAGTTTGTATGTTGTTGGAAATGAGCAAAGCAACCACTTCAATCAATTAAATGCTGTATTAAAAGAAATGGGTCTCAGTTGGGCAGATGATATGCAACATATTGCTTTTGGCTTGATTACACAAGGTGGGAAAAAATTATCTACTCGTCAAGGTAAAATCGTTTTACTAGAAGAAGTTTTAAATGAAGCTGTCGACTTAGCTCGTAAACAAATTGCAGAAAAAAATCCTGATTTACCAAACAAAGATGAGGTTGCTAACCAAGTTGGAATTGGTTCTGTTATTTTCCATGACCTTAAGAATGACCGTTTAAACAACTTTGACTTTGTCTTGGAAGAAGTGGTTCGTTTCGAAGGTGAAACTGGTCCTTATGTCCAATATACTAGAGCTCGTGCAATGAGTATTTTACGTAAAGCTGGAAATCCTGACATTAACATTGGTGATGTCTATGCTTTAGACGATGCTTATAGTTGGGAAATTGTTAAGTTATTACAAGAATATCCAACAATTGTTCAAAAAGCATATGAAAAGCGTGAGCCATCAGTGATTGCAAAACATTCTCTTCAATTAGCTCAAGCTTTTAATAGATATTATGCAAATAGTAAAGTATTAACAGAAGATGCAGAAAAACCTGCACGTTTAGCTTTAGTTCAATCAGTTGCAACTATCTTGAAAGAAGACTTAAGACTATTAGGAGTAAAATCTCCTGATCAAATGTAAGAATCAACCTCTTTTCAAAAATAATCACAACAAAAAAAGTCTTTTAACTAATTTTATCATTAGTTAAAAGACTTTTTTTTAGACTAGTCTTTTTATTTTTTTGGTTTTTCTGCTGGCTCTATCTCTCCATCCATTACTTTCTGTTTAAATTCGTTAATTTTTTTCGCTGTATCTTCAGACAGTTGACCATCAGCTAATCCAACTCCGTCTTCAGATAATCCATAGTTCAGTACTTCCCCACCTGGGAAATCTCCTTTTGAAGCCCTATCTGCAATATCTTTAATCGCATTTCCTGTTCGTTTTAAAGTTGAAGTAAGAGTCACATTCCCTTTATTATAAATACCCTCATCTGTTTGATCACGATCTGCTCCAATAACCCATTTTGGTTCGTCAGGATTTGCATTCATCAAATCTTTTGCTTCAGAGAACACACCATTACCTGAATCACCTGCGGCTTGATAGATGACATCTGTTCCGCTTGCATACATAGCAGCTGCTATTGCTTTTCCTTTCGCAGAGTCAGCGAACGACCCTACATACTCAACCCGGACCTCAACTTCAGGGTTAACTGTTTTTGCTCCTTGAACAAATCCTGCTTCAAATTTATCAATCGCATCTGATTCTTGTCCACCAATAAATCCTAATTTATTAGTAGCAGTTGTTTCAGCAGCTGCAATGCCTGCTAAAAATGCTGATTCATTATCTTTAAAAACCAATGAAGCAACATTATCCATTTTTGGCATAGCAACATCAACAATTGCAAAATTAGTTTCCGGATATTGTGGAGCTACTTCTGTAAGAGCTTCAGTTAATTTAAAACCCATTGCTACAACTGTATCAAATTTATTATTGGCTAATGTTTGTAAATTCATCACGTAATCGGAGGCCGATTCAGCTTGAATATAATCGTATCCTTGGATTCCTTTTGATAGATTACTATTTTTACCCCACGCTTCTAAACCTTCCCATGCTGCTTGGTTAAACGACTTATCATCAATCCCACTAAAGTCAGCTGCTAATCCAACAGTTGCTTTTGTTTTTTCATTATTGGTTGCTTTCGCTGGGTTTTCAGCTCCACATGCTCCTAATAAAATACTAATACTAATTCCAGCAGTAATAAGACTTAAAGAATGGTTTATTTTCAATTTTATGAATCCTCCATTTTTTTATTTTTTGCTTTCTTTACTATTTCATCCTATCATTTAAAATTAACGATGTAAACTAAAATACGACTATTTTGTTTTTTTATCATGATAATGTTCGTGTTTAGAAATTTTAAGTGAATTTTAACAAGAAAACAATTACTATTTTTCAATTTTCAGTTAAATAAACAAATAAACGCTCATCTTTTCATTGCAATCAGTTTTCAAAAGAATTATGATGGTAAATGGTATCATTTTATCTTTTTTAGGAGGAACGAGATTGAAAAATTTTTTTCAGTTAGAACAAAATAATACGACTATACAAACAGAAATCTTGGCAGGTTTAACTACCTTTTTAACAATGGCATATATCATTGTCGTTAACCCTGTTATATTGTCATCTGCAGGAATTCCCTTTAATCAAATCTTTATGGCAACTATTATTTCTGCAGTAGTTGGAACAACTTGGATGGCTTTAGCAGCTAATTATCCTATTGGAATTGCTCCTGGATTAGGATTAAACGCATACTTTGTAACCGTTGTGGCTAGTGGTGTGGATTATAAAACAGCTTTTTCTTCTGTTTTTGTAGCAGGGATTATCTTCTTATTGTTATCTTTCACTACTTTTAGAGAAAGATTAATTGGAGCAATACCTGAATCTTTAAAGTCAGCTATTGCAGCGGGTATTGGTTTATTTATAGCTTTTGTTGGTTTACGCCTCTCAGGAGTTATTGTTGGCA
Organism: Carnobacterium sp.; assembly: GCA_036639135.1. Classification (GTDB taxonomy): domain Bacteria; phylum Bacillota; class Bacilli; order Lactobacillales; family Carnobacteriaceae; genus Carnobacterium_A. The sequence continues at coordinate 13,867 of JAVWJE010000017.1, forward strand.
ATGAAGAAAACTTAGTATCATTAGGAAATTTAAAAGATCCTAGTGTATTGCTAACTTTATTTGGTATCCTTTTAAGTATTAGTTTAATGATTTTAAATGTAAAAGGGGCATTATTTGTAGGAATGATCGTTATAACTATTATTAGTTATTTTTTAGGTATGATTCATTTTGATGGCTTTATCGCCATGCCTGATTTCGGCTCTGACTTAATGATAACTAATCCGATAACTCCTTTTATAGATATTGTTTCTAATGGGCTTTACGGTGTTGTTATTTCATTCCTGTTAATTACTATTTTTGATACAACAGGAACAATGATTGCAGTTACAAAGCGAGCTGGACTGATGAAAAATGGTAATCTAAAAAACGCTAAACAAGCTTTACTTTCAGATGCCATCGGTACAACAGTAGGTGCCATTTTTGGTACTAGTCCAACAACTGCTTTTGCAGAATCAGGAACAGGAGTTGCTGCAGGTGGTCGTACGGGTTTGACTGCTTTAACAATTGCTGTCATGTTCGCATTATCTAGTTTCCTTTATCCTTTATTCAGTGTTATTTCAAGTGTATCGGCTATTACATCTCCTGCATTAGTTATAGTGGGTACAATTATGATGGCTAGTACAGCAGAAATAGATTGGTTTGATTTATCAGAAGCTTTCCCAGCTTTTATCGTCATTTTAACTATGCCGTTAACAGGCAGCATTGCTACTGGATTAGCATTAGGTTTTATTAGCTACCCTATTACAAAGTTTGTCAGTGGACAAGCAAAAACGGTCCATCCTTTCGTTTATATTTTTGCAGTACTCTTCATTATCCAACTCTTTTTCTTAAGTTAAAAAAAACTCCTTATCTTCTCTAAATGCTAATAAGAGGATAAGGAGTTTTTATTTACCTACTTTTAACTAATAAATCGATGGCTTCTTGAATACTTTCTTCATGGCTAGAGCCACTATCTACACTATCAGCGACGCAACCTACTAAATTTTCAGCAACTATAATTCCCATAGCTCGGTCAATACTCGTACGTATAGCAGATAATTGTGTAACAATGTCTTTACAATTTTTTCCCTCTTCCATCATCTTTATTACGCCTCTCATTTGACCTTCAGACCTTTTTATACGATTGATTACTTTTTTATTTGGTATACTCTCATTATTATTATTTTCCAATCAAAAACACCTCTTTATTAGATTTTACTCTCACTTATTTTTTGCTTTGTTTCTTTTTAAAGTGAATTTAGTTGGAACAGGATCATAGCCACCGCGGACAAATGGATGACATCTTAATATTCTGGCCGTACCCATTGCTGTTCCTTTTAACGAACCGTGTTTTTCAATTGCTTCAATAGCATAACTTGAACAGGTTGGATAATAACGACAAGTTGGCGGGAACAAGGGTGAAATAATTTTTTGATAGCCTTTAATACTCTTTGTAAGAAATGTTTTCATCGTTTTCTCCTCACCTTCACTCAAATTATTATACCCGTCACCGTATATGTTGTAAAGCTTAACATTTTCATTTTAACTTAAAACTTTCCTTTTATAGAATATGTTTAAACTATTTTATCTTAAATAGGAGAATTTATCGATGCTCTATCTTCAGATTGAGTATGATACATTTTAGCGTACTCACCATTTAAACTCAATAATGTATCATGATTTCCTCTTTCAACTATTTCACCTTTACTCATAACCAATATTTGGTCTGCATATTGAATTGTAGATAATCTATGAGCAATAATGAAGGTTGTTCTGCCCTCTTTTACAACATTCATAGCCTTTTGAATTAACTCTTCAGTTTCAGTATCAATATTAGAAGTCGCTTCATCCAATATTAAAATTCCAGGATCAAACGCTAAGGCACGGGCAAATGAAATCAATTGTTTTTGTCCAGACGATAATGTGCTTCCTTTGTCTGTTACAGGCTCATCAATACCCAAAGGCATATCATGCAACAGCACATCTCCACCGATAGCTTTAATAGCCTCTTCAACTTTTTCGCGAGAAATTGTTGGATCATTTAACGTTATATTCGAAGCAATCGTTCCTTTAAATAAATAAGGATCTTGTAAAACAATTCCCATTTGTTTTCTTAAACTCTTTCTTGAGATAGATGTGCTAGGATGTTCATCTAAATAAACCGTCCCTTTATCGGGATCATAGAAACGAAAAAGTAAGTTTATAATAGAACTTTTCCCTGATCCAGTGTGTCCTATTAAAGCAGTTGTTTCCCCTTTTTTCGTTTTAAAATTAATATCCTTTAATACATAGTCATCTTTTTTATAAGAAAAATAAACATGTTCAAAAACGATTTCATTTTTTAAATTCCCACAGTCTTTTTTACTTTCAGTCTCAACAGGTAAATCAACTATATCAAAAACACGTTCTGCAGATGCTAACGCCGTTTGTAGATAAGACCATTGAGAAACAATACCTTGGATGGGTTGAAACAAACGTATTGTATAATCAATAAAAACGTACAAAACACCAACCGTTATTAAAAGTGATTCATTTAAGAAGCCTCTTCCAAAATATAAAATTAATAAAAGCAAAGAAAAGTTTTTTATAACTTCTACAAAACTATAAGAGGCAATTGAGTCTAATAAAACAAACTTTTGACTATAATCAAACCATTTATCATTTGTCTCTTCAAATTCTTTTTCAATTGCTTCTTCTTGTTGAAAAACTTGTATGATGGTCATGCCTTGAATTGTTTCGTTTAATTTCCCATTTATATCCCCAACCAATTGTCTGATTTTTTTATTAAAAGGTGCTGCATATTTTTGATAAATAATTGCCCAAATTGAAAAGACAGGGATCAACGTAAACGATAATATCGCATAAAAACTGTTTAATTGAAATAAAGCAATGTAGATGCCTACTAAATAACTAAAGTTGGTTAATATTTGACCAACTGATATCACATAAAAAATCCGAAGTTGTTCCGTATCATTTGTAATACGAGAAACGATTTTACCAGCGGCGACTGTATCAAAATAACGAATGGGTAACTTCTGTACATGAGTGTACAATTCATTTCTCATTATTTTCACAACAATATTAGCGCCAATTGTTAATAGCAAAAAGCTGAAATAACGAAACAATGCTGTTAAAAGAGCCAGAACAAGAAAAACCCCTAAAAATAACAGTAATCTATCTGCTTTAAGCAACGAATCACTTGAAGGTGTAATAATGTCGTCAATTACATAACGAATGACTAGGGGACCGCTTAAATCCGTTATTACAGCTAGGATTAATAATCCTAGCCCTGTTAGAAAATAACTTTTTTTCTTCATTGAGTAGGACCAAAGAATCTTTAACGTTTTCATGTTATTTATTCCCCTCTTTCAATTGCTGACGAATAAATTGTTTTTCGTACCACCCTTTTTTATCCAATAATTCTTTATGTGTTCCTCTTTCTATAATCATCCCATTATCCATGACAATAATCTGTTCGGCATGATAGACAGAAGACAAACGATGGGTAATAATAATGGTCGTTTTATTTTTACGATTTTGTTTCAAATTATGAATAATTCTTTTTTCTGTCTCTGCGTCAACAGCAGATAGGGAATCATCTAAAATTAAAATAGCTGAGTTTTTGATTAGCGCTCTAGCAATAGATATCCGTTGCTTTTGCCCACCAGAAAGAGAAACACCTCGTTCGCCAATTTGAGTATCCAATCCTTCAGGCATTCTTTCGATATCTTTATCAAAATTTGCTAATCTTAAAGCTTCTTTAATTTCTTTTTCAGATGCTCCGTTTTTCCCAAAAGCAATATTGTCACGAATGCTGCCCGAAAACAAGATATGTTCTTGTGGGACATACCCGATTTTCGAACTTAACTGTTCTTTTTTAGCCTCATCAATTGAAACGTCTCCCACACTAATGAATCCTTTGCCACTTGGGTATTCTTTTAATAACTGACGCATTAGTGTTGTCTTGCCACTTCCTGTTTTACCAACAACTCCTAACGTGGTTTCTCTTGGGATTTCTAAATTTATCTCTTTTAAGCTTAATTGTTTAGAATTAGGGTAACTAAATGTAACGTGTTTAAATTTTATCGTATCATTTTCTACAATATCTTTATCTCCCATGTTTTCCATTTGGTCGCTTGCATTCAATACATCCAACACACGATCCATCGAGGCATTGCCTTGTTGAAGCAAATTAATTAATTCTCCGATAGATTGAATAGGCCATACTAACATACTAAGATAAACTTGAAAGGTAACTAATTGTCCAATTGTTATTTCATTTCTTGAAACTAAAACCGCTCCTAACCCAAACGCAAGTACATAGCTAATTCCCAATGCTATTTTTATTAGTGGCTGAAAAGCAGAATTTATTTTAGCAACTGAAATGTTTTTTTGTAAAACTTTTGAGGTCTTTAAATCAAATTGAGCAGACATAGCCTCTTGTCTTCCATACGCTCTTATCACACGGATACCTTCTACTGCTTCTAATACTTCATCGTTGATTTCAGCAAATGCATCTTGAGATTCTTTGTAACGAACATGTACCTTATCACCTAGAATTTTTAATGCATATCCCAAAATCGGCAAAGGTAAAACACAGACTAACGTTAACTTCCAAGATACCGTTAAAAACATCGTCAAAAGAATAACACCAAAAAATACTGTAGAATCCATCGCAATCATAATCCCATAACCAGCCATTTCAGAAATAGCATCTAAATCATTGGTAGCACGTGCCATTAAATCTCCTGTTCTAAATTTTTCGTAGAACACTGAACGCATTTTTAAAAAATGATTCATTAGTTGTTTGCGTAACTGTCTTGTTAACACGTTTTTTCCACCAAATAGTTGATAACCCCAAAATATTTCAATGACATAAGAAAATAGAATAGAAAAAATAAATAAAGAAATTTGTCTCATTAACAGATTTTCTGTTAACTCATTTAAATAAATGCCATCAATTACCTGGCCAACAATAAAAGGAGGAATTAAAACGAGCCCATTCCCAATTAACATAGCAAAAATTGCCCATCCATATCTTTTTTTATGTTCTAAAAAAAAGGGAGTTAACTTTTCAAATAAATGAAACACCATAAAACCTCCTTTCGTTTCTCTTAATTCACTTCATTGTAGCGGTTACAAAAAATGAAGACAAGTCTGTTGATACTCTTTTAAGTTGTTTTTCTATCTATTAGAATATGGTACTAAAAAAGCTAGTAAAAAAGATACTAAAGAGAATCATTCCCCTCTTTAGTATCTTTTTTGCTATCAATCTAGCTTGTCATTTTCATAGTGGTGTGTTAATTCCATATTCATAAAATTTTGTTGACGCAATGCTTCATACACCAAGATTGCTGCTGTATTCGACAAGTTCAGTGAACGCACATGTGTGTCATCCATTGGTATTCTTAAGCACTTCTCTTCATGTTCTCTCATAAATTCTTCAGGCAATCCTGTAGTTTCTTTCCCAAACATGAAATAATTATTTTCTTCTAGATTAGAATAATCTGGTTCACTATACGTACGATGACCAAACTTAGTAATCAAGTACAATGAATCATTTCCTATCGTTTCCATAAAGGCTGGTAGATTAGCGTGATACGTAATATTCACATCATTCCAATAATCTAGACCAGCTCTTTTAAGGTGTTTGTCATCAGTTGAAAAGCCTAAAGGTTCGATTAAATGTAAATGTGTATTCGTACCAGCACACGTTCTGGCAATATTTCCAGTATTAGCTGGTATTTGTGGTTCAAATAAAACAATATGATTCGGCATGTAACGTTTTCCCCCTGAATATTACTTTCTTTTTTCTTTTTTATTATGAATAGAAACAATAGCTTCGTTTATTTCAACTCTAGCCTCTTCATCTATTTCTTTTTCTAATACATCTTCTAAAAATTCAATGATTATTTCATCTTTATAAGGTACTATTTTACCTATCGACCAAGCAGCTGTCCCTCTAATTACTGGACGAGGATCATTCTCTAAGCAGTTTAATAAATCAGGAAGAGCTGATTTATCACGATAATTTCCTAAAGCAATAATAGCATTTCTTTGTATTGGTTTTTTTCCACGCCAAGAACCAGACATATAGCCAAAACGGTCTTTAAATTCTTTATTGCTTATACTGAGAAGTGGCTTCAATTTTGGCATCACACTTTCTGGATCTGGTTCCATTTCTGGATGAAATGCAGTATTTTTCTCTTTATTATACGGACATACAACTTGACATATATCACATCCGTAAATAACATGGCCCATCCGTCTACGAAACTCTTCAGGCATCATGCCTTTCGTTTGAGTTTGGTAAGAAAGACATTGCTTGGCATTCATTCGCCCATCCCCTAATAAAGCTCCAGTAGGGCAAGCATCTACACACCTTGTACAATCTCCACAACCGAAAGGTACCTCTTCATCGATTGGAAAATCTAAGTTGGTTATAATTTCACCTAAATAAACATACGAACCGAATTCCTCGGTAATCAACAAACCATTTCTACCAATAAAGCCAAGCCCTGCTCTTTTTGCAACAGCAACGTCTACTAATTCACCAGTATCAACCATCGGCTTATAAGTAACTGATTCGCCAGCTTCTTTACGGATATAGTCAATTAACTGATTCATTTTTTCTCGCAAAATAACATGGTAATCAGTTCCCCAAGAAGCTCGAGCAAACTCTCCACGTCTTTCACCTTTTATACGCTCCGGCGGGTTTTTTATTTTAGTAGGATAAGCTAAAGCAATTGAAATAATAGATCGTGGACCTTTAAAAATTAATTCAGGATAAATTCGTTCTTGGATGTTTTTATGTTCAAAACCAGAGTGATGACCTTTTTCTTGTTGAGCAATCAGTTTGTTTTCTAATTCTAAAAAAGGTTTGGCAGTTGTAAAACCAATTTTATTTATCCCTAATCGTTGGCTCTCTTCAATAATTTTCTCTTTCAACTCTGCTTGTAAAACAACCAAAACTATTCACTCCTTTCATTAAAGTTATCTACTTATCCTATTATTCTAGCATAGTAACCTCTAAAAAAATAAAAAAAACGTATCATTTCGGTGTCCAGCACTGCGAAATGATACGTTAATGTTGCATTATCAAGGTTCACTAACTTTTATCAAAATCTGATGGATTCCTGATAAAAACGAATGAATAATAATAGCTTATACGTAATATAACACCCACAGGAACAAGTTGCAAGTCATTATCACCTTTTTTATACAATGTAAATTAAATTATACAAAAATATCTACTTTAAATTAGGACGCTATCATGCTTGTTCTTGCCTATTAATAAGCAAACATCAACAGTAATCCGGGTTAATGGATGATCTAATGCATATTGCTTGGCTTCTTTACTGGCTCCCCAACTTAAAGGAGTCATTTTCATTAAATCTAAAAAGTTTTGATTTGTTAAGTCAAACGAGTAGGTTACTCGTTTTGTTTCTGTTTCTAGAAAATGTTCTTTAAATTTTTCAATAACTAAATGATTGGAATACGTTTGTTTTTCTTTTTGATCACGATAAAATAATTTTCTGAGTTCAATCAAATAATCTTCTTCTGGTACAACTTTGATGATGCGACCATCTTCTTTTAATAAGCGCTCGAATTCTTCATAATTTGATGGCGAGAAGATATTTAAAAGTGTATCGTATTTGTTTGTTGCAAAAGGAGATTGAGCTAAGTCTGCCACACAAAAAAAAGCACTTGTAAAGTTGCCAGCAGCTAATTGAATCGCATCTTTTGATATATCAAACCCAATTTTATTTCCAGATAAACCCAATTGTGTTAAGTAATCTAATTGAGAACCTTCCCCACATCCTATATCTAATAAGCTACCATCTTTCTTGTTTTCAATATAATCATAAATAACTTCCAATAAGGGGTTAAATAGGCCCGCTTGGGCAATAGTGTATCTTGCTTCTAACATTTCTTTATCGTATTCATTTTTTGAACCTTTCGATAAAAAGTAAAGAGTTCCTTTTTTAGATAGATCAAATGAATGACCATTTATACATGCTAAACTATGTTTTTCAATCTTTTTAAAACGAGAATGACAAACTGGACATTCAAATAAATTCATATTCTTTGCTAAAAATTGATTTGCTGATTCTATTTTTTTCACACTATAGCCTCTTCCTGAACGGCACTTTCTTTTGATGAGACATTCACTTGTTATTTTCTCTATTATAGCACTATTGAGTTCTCAAATCTTAGATTCTAACGAACTAATATTATTAATTATTTTTTAAAAGTAGTATTGTTTGCCACTTTTTAAAGTGGGTGTTATAACTAAGTTAATAAGATATCTATCTGGAGAGGATGATGATAATGCCATGGGACATGAATGATTACCCAGCTTCTTTAAAAAATTTCGACCCTTTGCTTCGAAAAAAAACAATCGACATCGCTAACGCTTTGCTAGAAAATGGTTACAAAGATGACCGCGCAATTCCTATTGCAATTTCGCAGGCTAAAGAATGGATGAATAATGCTAGTAAAAAGGAAATAAATGAACTAAAACAAGAAAATAATCCTAAGAAAAATGATAAACATAAAATTTCTAATAATAATGTTGATTTGTTAGATAATGATGTAATAGTTTTTTATAAAGATGATAGATGGGCAGTAAAAACAAAAGGAGCTAAACAAGTTAGTGAAACTTTTGATAAAAAAATTAAAGCTGTATCACGTGCTAAAGAGATAGCGGCGAATAAGGAATCTAATATTATACTTTATAAAAGAGATGGTACTAGAGAAAAATAATTTTTGTTATTTTAAACTAAAATTTATTATACGCAAAATTAAAAAGAGAAGCAAGCTTATAAGATAAGGCTACTTCTCTTTTATCTATGGTTAATTATTCTTACTTTCTTTTAAACTCACCATTTCAATACACAAGCCTATTGCATCTATTGCTTTTTCTAAATCAGTTAATTCAACTGAAGTTGGAGCTAATCGAATGCTATTGTCTTTAGGATTATTACCATTTGGATAAGTTGCCCCTGCTTTGGTTACTTTAACTCCGATTTTATCCAAAGATTCAACAATTTTGGTTGCATATCCATCCATAGTTGTTAAGTGAACAAAATACCCTCCTTTTGGATCAGTCCAAGTCAACAAGTCACTTTCCTTAAATCTTTCATTTAATTTTTTTTGAATCAAATCAAATTTAGGTTTTAATAGTGCAGCATGTTTTTCCATATGTTTTGCTACTTGATCCTTATTTTTCAGAAACTTAACGTGACGCATCTGATTTAATTTGTCATAACCGATAGTTTGATAACTTAATTCATTTGCAATTAACGCTATATTTTTTTCTGAGGCAGCTAGCGCTGATACTCCAGCTCCTGGAAAAGTAATTTTTGAAGTTGAACAAAACATCCATGGACGTTCTGGATATCCAGCTTTTTTACATGCAGTTAATATATTTTTTGCAACTTTCTTATCTTCTGTTAGATGATGAACAACATAGGCATTATCCCACATTATCGTAAAATCAGATGCTTTAGTATCCATTTTCGCCAACCGGTCAACGACTTCATCTGAATAAATGATACCTGTTGGATTACTATATGTGGGAACGCACCAAATCCCTTTAATCGTTGCATCCTGAGACACTAGACGTTCAACTTCATTCATATCTGGTCCATCTTCATCCATTTCTACCGGAATCATTTCTATACCAAGTTTCTTAGTCATTGTAAAATGTCTATCGTAACCCGGACTAGGACATAAAAACTTAATAGGCGCCTCTAATTTCCAAGGAGTTGAACCCATAAATAGTTTTGTTATTAAAACTAGATACATTAAACTTAGACTTGAGTTTCCACCAACGATGATTTCTTTAGTTTCTACTTCTAAAATATCAGAAAATAATTTCTTTGCTTCCAAAATACCTGTTAACTCACCATAATTTCGAATATCAATGGAACCTTTGCTTAAAAAATCTTCGCTTTTGTTAAGTAGTCCTAACATTGGCTCAGATAATGATAACTGGGTTTCACTTGGAATTCCTCGTGTGATATTTAAATTCATTGGATTTTCAAGATAAGCATTGTATTCCTTTTCTAAAAAAGTTATCTTTTGTTGATTAATTTTTTTAGGTGAATTCATCTATGAGCCCTCTTCTCTTTAATAGCATTCTTTATAAGATTATAGCGAAGATTTACATAGATATCAAAACTAATTATTCTAAAAATATAATGACTTTAAAAATAAGAATTAACTACATCATTAAAAAAGACTTTTACGAATAAATTATAATTTCTAACCGAAAACTTCTAACTGATAAATAGATTTTAAAGTCTACTCTTTTATAATGGATTTTATTGCTGTTAATGCTTCATCTGGTAGAACATCTAGCCCTCCTTCGGCATTTTTTTCTATAATATGATCTACGCGCATCTGTAACCTTTCGCAAACCAAGTGTTTGTAGCTCTCATCATTAAAATCTGGTTCAAAATCTTCTAACTTTAGATACTCTAAATTTTCTATACTTCCAAATGATTCAAATTTAGCTGTTCCATCTACTATAGCCTCTATGCTGTCAAGTGTAACAGATGGAGTTATTTTTTTATCTAAACCCAGTATTAATTATATAGCAATCAATTTCATTTACTTCGAAAAGATGCTTAAATTGTTCATAGTCTTCAGCCAGTGGGTATACTCTAAATGGATTAGCATAAGGAACAATGACTAATTTGTTCATATTGACCCCTTCTTTTAAACGTTCTGCCGTTGAACGTTTAGTCGCTAATGTAGCACCAAAGCTAGCTGCTAAAATCGGATCATTAACTTTAATAACTGGTGGAAGACTGTCATCTTTCATAATCCAATAGATGGCATTAATAGGTTCTTCAAATCGATCAACTCTATTAGGTGTAGAATAACGAGATTTTACAGTACGACCATTGCCGTTTCTTACATCTTCTGTTAATAAAACTTTATTATTTTCACTATCTAATGTTACAGCCACATTTTGAACGGTTACAAAATAATCGACTTCTTCATGATCTGAAGGATAATCTTGTGTTTTATCAAAATAAGCTGGTTCTAATGCAATTGAAGATCCATCTGTTAACGAAATAATAAATGCATCATCATGGAGAACTTCAATTGGATATTTACCATTATGCTTAGCATGAGTTAGCGTTGATTTTCCTGAACCAGATAATCCAAAAAAAGCTGAAACATAGTTTGTCCTGTCTGAAAGCGTGAATTTTTTTTGTCCTCCATGACAAGAAGCAAAGCCAATTCTATGAGCAGTTCCCCATGCTAAAGTTAAAGTTGCTTTTTTTAATTCACCAAAGTAATTCATTCCCAAAATTATAGCAGCATTATGATTTGTATCAAAATAAGCTAACCCAAGAGGATAATCAGGATGTTTCCAAGAAGGATCAAAATAGATATAAATATCACCTGTATCTATTCCATGTGAATGAGCATACATATCATTATAAAATTCATTCGTAATTTGGAAATTTAATAACCAAGAATATAGATTATTTTCTTGTCCTTCAGAAACAGAAAGGTGAGCTTTTATCATAAACTCTTTATCTAAACCTACGTATGCACTCGCTTTATAGCGTTTTTTTAAACCACCTTGATAAACAGCCTCTCTAGCAATCACAGCTAATTTAACATCTTCTTCTTTATTATTTCCAACGATTCTCCTTGCAACTGCGGTTCTCCCGACAATTGCTCCTCCATTTTCAACTAGCACTTTCGCATCATTTGGAAGTCCTAACTTTTCTGGATATTTCACTGATAAATCTGTCACTATTGTCCCTGGTGAATGCAAAGCCAAATCATATGCTTCATTCAAGTTCGTTATTTCTTTCACATTATTTCCGTACATAGCTGTCTCAATAACAGAACGTAGTGGTGAAAAAATTGGATTCTCTTTGTTTATTTCTGATTTTTGAAAAGTCTCTTTTGTCGACATCTAATACACTCCCTTATTAGTAGTTACATAAACAAACTATCTTCGTTAATAAAAATAATCAAAAGAACCTCCTTTCTATAATAAATAATGTACGTACATACATTTATAAATCGCTTTCAACAGTCAAACTTATCATAGCAAAAATAACATAAAATATGCAAAGATATGATACAAATTAGCAGTAAAATAAGTTACTTTATTTATTAAATTTTTAGGAACTTAATGTTTCTCATTTCTTATTTGCTTTCTATTTTATGTTTAAACAAAATAAAAAACACCATAACGTCATTAAAACGTTTGGTGTTTACTCGTATACCGACGGCCGGAATCGAACCGGCACGCCCTCGCGGGCACAGGATTTTGAGTCCAGCGCG
>JAVWJE010000018.1:0-25279 GCA_036639135.1 Carnobacterium sp.
GTGAAGGGTTTCCCTTTGTGAGAGTAGGACGCTGCCGCGCATCTATTAAAAAGTACCATCTTCGGATGGTGCTTTTTTTGTTATTTAAATTCATATAAATCTACTATTATAAATGAAACATGGTAAAATGAAAGAGAACAAACAAAAAAATGTGTTTCAAAAAGGATGTATGTAATGAATAAAAAAAAATCAGTTTTCTTAGGATTAGCTCTTTTTTTAGTATTAATTGGAGGATTCTATGTAACGATAAGTATGCAGTATAAAAACCAATTTTTGTCTAAAACAACTGTTGATGGTATATCAATTGGAAACAAAACAGTTGAAGAAGCAAATCAAACAATTAAAAAGCACTATCAAGGAAAAAAATTCAAAGTATTTGAAGGTGATAAAGCTTTCTTTTCTTTTGAAGGTACAGATATAGGTGTCGCATCTGATTTCACAAAAACATTAGAGAATGAATTAGAAAAACAGAATATCTGGATATGGCCAGTAAATAAAATTAGTTTAAATCAGAAGCAACTAACGGTTGATGATTTATCATTTGACGATAAAAAAGTTCAAACCTTTATTTCTAGTTTGCCACTAAATCAAGAGCAGCGTAAAAAGCCTATTAATGCAAAGATAATAAAAACAGATAGCACATTTAGTATTCAACCTGAAGTAAAAGGTAATTTTTTTGATGAGTCTAAAGTTGCTGATTTACTAATAGAGTCTGTACGAGAAGGGGAAACAAGAATTGACCTAAAGCAGGTATATGCTAAGCCTAACGTAACTGTTTCTAATAAGACTTTAAAATCTAACCTGGATGAGCTGAAAAAATTAAGTGAGCTATCTGTTACTTATACCATTACGGGTTCAAAAGAGGTTGTACCACGTGAAAAACTGATTAGTTGGTTAAACGTAGACGAAACAGGTTCAATAATAGTGGATAAAGCAGGAGTTACTTCATATATGGAAGAACTTAGTACTAAATATAGTACATACGAAAAGATACGGAATTTTAAAACAACTAAAAGAGGAATGGTTAAAGTATCACCTGGAACATACGGTTGGACATTAGATGTAACTCGTGAGACAGAGTCATTAGCAAATGATATTTTGCTAGGAGAAAATATTGAACGAACACCACGTTATAATGGGTCAGGCTATTTTGAAAACGGGAATGAATTTGGAGATAATTATATAGAAATTGATTTAACTTCACAGCATATGTGGGTTTATACGAATGGACAACTTTTCTTAGAAACAGATATTGTTTCTGGGAAACCAGAAACTCCAACACCAAAAGGGGTCTATTACGTTTGGAAAAAAGACCGTAATGCTACTTTAACTGGTGAAGATTACGCAACACCAGTTGATTATTGGCTTCCGGTTGATTGGGATGGAGTAGGTATTCATGATTCTCCATGGCAATCTAATTATGGAGGGGATAGTCACTTAACAAGAGGGTCTCATGGGTGCATTAACACGCCTCCTACTATTATGTCAAAGATTTACAATCAGATTGAAATAGGTATTCCTACAGTTATTTATTAAAAAAAAGGTACAATGAGGATAGTCTCTTATTGTGCCTTTTTTCAAAAAAATTAATCATAAATAAAATAAGCTGAAGGAGTCCTTATATGCAAAGAGGTTATATTATTGGATTAGATATAGGAACAACGAGTACTAAAGCTGTTTTATTTGAACAAGATGGACAAGTAATTGATACAGTCTATGAAGAGTATCCAATGTTTAGAGACACACCAGCGATGGCAGAACAGAATCTAGATGATTTATTTCAGGCTACTTTAAAAAGCATCAAGACGCTCATAGAAAGAACAACTATAAGCCCTAAAAAAATTATGTGTGTTAGTTTTTCAAATGCTATGCATAGTTTGATTGCAATGGATGAAAATGATCAACCTCTGACCAGAAATATAACTTGGGCAGATAATCGGTCTGCTGAGTATGCAGAAAAATTAAAAAGAACAGACGGACTTTCTCTTTATCATCGTACAGGGACACCGATACATCCAATGTCTTCTTTGACTAAAATTATTTGGTTACGTGAGACATACTCTAAAGTTTTCAAAAAAACAAAAAAATTTATTGGAATAAACGAATACATCTTTTAGCAATTGTTTAATCGATATGTTATAGATTACTCTGTTGCATCAAGCACTGGATTATTTAATATTAGAATTTTTAAATGGGATGTTGCTATTTTAAAAGTGGCAGGGATTACCCAGAATCAATTGTCTAACTTAGTTTCACCAACCGAAATGTTAACGGGATTGATGCTAGAATATGCAGAGCAAATGGGACTCTTACCAGAAACACCTTTTGTTATAGGAGGAAATGATGGATGCTTATCTAATTTAGGAGCGGGCGCTCAAGGATTGTTTTTCCATCCTTATCTCAATGGCGAGCGTGCTCCACTGTGGAATGCTGAAGCTTCAGGGTCTTTCTTTGGGATAACCATGTTACCCGACCTGGACACTTTATGAGAGCTATACTGGAAGGGATTTGCTTTAATTTACATACAGTATTAAAAGACTTATCTAAATTGACTGGTAGGCCAAATAAAATTATAGCAACCGGAGGGCTTTCTCGTTCAGATGTTTGGCGGCAACTACTAACTGATGTGTTTAATCAACCGATAGACTTTCCAGAAAATATAGAGAGTTCTTGTTTGGGAACAGCAGTAATAGGATTAAAAAGCATCAATAAAATTAATGATATCACAGAAGTGCAATCATTATATGGCATGAATTACTGGCACAAACCACAACCAAAAGAAGCGGAGCTCTACAAGAGAATGTTTCCAATATACGAACAGTTAAGCCTGACATTTACTGGTTTGTATCACCAAATTTCTGAATTTCAAAAAACACTTGGTTAGTGTGTATCAAAGAAAACAGATAATTTATTAAATAAAAGATGTATTAGAAAGAGGTATAGGAAATATGCGGACAGAAAAAGAAAAAATGATTAGTGGGGAAATGTATGATGCCTCTGATCTTGCTTTATCTAAAGCTAGAGGACTGGCGCAAGAGAAATTAAAAGCTTTTCATCAAGTTCAAGATTCGCAAGAAAGATATGGGATACTAAAAGGCTTATTTGGAACAACGGGAAATAAATACCATGTAAATTCTGGCTTGATAGTAGATTATGGGTTTAATATCCATATTGGAGAAAATTTTTATGCTAATTTTAATTGTACATTATTGGATATTTGCCCAATAACTATCGGGAAGAACTGTATGTTGGCTCCGAATGTCCAGTTGTATACAGCCACTCATCCGCTAGATCCTATTGAACGTAATACATCCATTGAGTATGGCAAACCGATTACTTTTGGTGATAATGTTTGGGTTGGTGGAGGAGCTATTATTATTCCTGGCGTAACACTAGGCGACAATGTAGTTGTTGGAGCAGGCGCTGTTGTTACCAAATCTTTTCCTGATAACGTCGTTCTTGGAGGAAATCCTGCAAAAATAATAAAAACATTGGATTTATAAAACTAAAAGAACTGAGGTTAGGACAAGTGTCCTAGCCTCAGTTCTTTTAGTTTTAGGGGTTAACCGAAAGTTGAGTTACCTCTAACAAATAAAAGTTAGATGATAAGCGTATTAACGAAGAACCTCTTCTGTTTCAGGATCAAAGAAATGGCTCTTATTAAGGTTAAATGCCAAGTCAATAAATTCTCCAGGATTGTGGAAGTCACGAGCGTCAACTTTAGAAATAAATTCAGTGTCATCTACGCGTGTATACAACATTGTTTCAGCGCCTAGTAATTCTGATACAACAACTTCAGCGTGAACAACACTAGTAGGATCTGAATCTAAAGCAATTTGTTCACTATGAATATCTTCTGGACGGATACCAAAAACTAATTTTTTTCCGTCATAACCTTTAGAAATCAAAAATTTACTTTTTCCTTCTGGAATAATTAATTTTAAGCCAGCTCCATTAGTTAAAACATTTCCATTTAGAGTCACATCGAAGAAGTTCATTGCTGGAGAACCAATAAAGCCAGCCACAAATTTATTAATAGGAGTATCGTAAACTTGTTTAGGTGATCCAATTTGTTGAACAAACCCATCTTTCATGATTACAATTCGATCAGCCATAGTCATAGCTTCGGTTTGATCATGTGTAACATAGATAGTAGTCGTTTCAAGACGACGGTGTAATTTGGCAATTTCTGCACGCATAGCGACACGCAATTTAGCATCTAAGTTAGATAAAGGCTCATCCATAAGGAAGACTTTAGCGTCACGAACGATAGCACGACCTAGTGCAACACGTTGACGCTGTCCACCTGATAATGCAGCAGGTTTACGTTGTAAGTATTCAGTAAGACCTAAAATTTCACCAGCTTCTTCTACACGACGATTAATTTCTTCTTTTTTATATTTACGTAATTTCAATCCAAAAGCCATATTGTCATAAACAGTCATATGAGGATATAAAGCATAGTTTTGGAAAACCATTGCGATATCACGGTCTTTAGGAGCTACATCATTCATCAATGTTTCACCGATATATAGTTCTCCTTCAGAAATATCTTCTAACCCTGCAATCATACGTAAAGTTGTTGATTTACCACAACCAGAAGGTCCAACAAAAACGATGAACTCTCTATCTTTAATATTTAAGTTAAAATCTGTAACAGAATAATTGTCATTATTTTCATATTTCTTATGAATATTATTTAAAGCGATTTCTACCATCATGATCACCTATCCTATTTTTTATTGTTTAGCTATCTAATATTTTTATCAATATATTGAGTATAGTGTAAACGCTCTCTTTTTGAAACGGAGCAGTGCACAAATTTTACCCATTTTATTGTGCATAGTGCCTATCTAAGTTATAAAGTAATTGGTTACAGGTGAATTTGTTCTTCCTTTAAATAAATAAATAGAAGGCATCGTAATGAGATTGAATATTTGTTATACTAGATAAGATATTTTTGAACAAATGAAATGTGTTAAATAATTTATTTGATTCAATAGAGGAGGCAAAAAATGAGTAAACAACGTGGTTTTGAAATTGTAACAGCTTATCAAGGGAAAGGGGTTAAGTTACCTATTAGAGCGACTCATCATGCAGCAGGATATGATTTTGAGGCAGCTGAAGACTGTCTAGTTCCTTCTATTTGGAAAGTTTTATTAAAAAGTAAACAGTCATTAAATGAAAACAATGATTTTTCTCTGGGAGATGAAAATCGGAAACATTTGAAATCGACTTTAGTACCAACTGGTATAAAAGCTTATATGGGAGAAGATGAATTTCTCCAGCTAGCAAATCGATCAAGTAATCCAATTAAAAATCAATTGTTGCTCCCTAATGGAATAGGTGTAATTGATTCAGATTATTACGGTAATGAGTCTAATGAAGGCCATATTTATTTTCAATTTATTAATTATGGTATCAAAGATCATCTCATCAAAAAAGGCGATCGAATTGGTCAAGGAATATTTTTACCGTTTTTAAAAGCCGACAATGGAAGAAATACTGAAAAGAATCGTTCAGGTGGATTTGGTTCTTCAGGAAAGTAAAGAGTATTTCCTATGAAAAAAAACTGTAGATAAGCTAAGAACAAACCAATCTTAACTTATCTACAGTTTTTTTGAAAATACAAATGAAAGCGATAAAAGTTCTATTTAAATTATTCTGTTTAAATAGCGTAAATTCAAAGTAAACAAGATAAATTTTAAATACTTCCTATAGAGAATAAAAGGGTTTTAAAACTTTTTTATCATTTTTGTGGTAAAATACACTTACAATCTATGTACACAAACGAAGGGAAGGTTCGATCAGTGGCAAAAAAAGTATCAACAAAATTTGTCTGCCAAGCTTGTGGATACGAATCTCCGAAATGGATGGGACGTTGCCCAAACTGTGGTGCGTGGAATCAAATGGAAGAAGAAGTGATTGCAGATAAGAATAACCGTAGAAGTCGCGTGAGTATGACTGGTAAATCTGCCAAAGCCCAAACCATTCAAGAAATTACTGTTTCAAAAATACCGCGAGTAAAAACAAAATTGGCTGAGTTAAACCGAGTGTTGGGTGGAGGAGTAGTCCCAGGGTCGTTAATCTTGATTGGTGGAGATCCCGGAATTGGTAAATCAACTTTATTATTACAAGTTTCTGCTCAATTAAATGATACAGGTGGCAAAGTTTTATATGTATCAGGAGAAGAGAGTGCAAGTCAACTTAAGATGAGCGCAAATCGATTAGGTGTTAAAGGGGATAATTTTTATATCTATCCTGAAACAGATATGGCAGCCATTCGCCAAACAATCGAAGAGTTAAAACCAGACTTTGTTGTGATTGATTCTATCCAAACCATGAGTCAACCAGATGTTTCAAGTGTCGTTGGAAGTGTCAGTCAAGTACGAGAAAGTACAGCAGATTTAATGAAAATAGCAAAAACCAATAATATTGCTATTTTTATCGTAGGACATGTGACGAAAGAAGGCTCCATTGCTGGACCTAAGATGTTAGAACATATGGTAGACACGGTTCTTTATTTTGAAGGAGACCGACACCATACTTTCCGCATTTTAAGAGCCGTTAAAAATCGTTTTGGTTCAACAAATGAAATTGGGATTTTTGAAATGCGTAATGGTGGCTTAGTAGAAGTCCTTAACCCTTCAGAGATGTTCCTAGAAGAGCGTCTAGCTGGAGCAACAGGATCAGCTGTTGTTGCTGCGATGGAAGGGACAAGGCCAATACTAGCCGAAATTCAGTCCTTAATTACACCAACTGTTTTTGGGAATGCCAAACGAACGGTGAGTGGTCTAGATCACAATAGAGTATCGTTGATTATGGCTGTTTTAGAAAAAAGAGCCGGCTTATTGTTGCAAAATCAAGATGCGTATTTGAAAGCAGCTGGTGGAGTAAAACTAGATGAGCCTGCTATCGACTTAGCGATTGCCATGAGTATCACCTCTAGTTATCAAGAAAAAGAAACCCGACCAAAAGATTGTTTTATTGGTGAAATAGGACTGACTGGAGAAGTGAGAAGAGTCAGTCGTATTGATCAAAGGGTGCAAGAAGCTGCTAAATTAGGGTTTACTCGAATTTTTATTCCGAAAAATAATATTGGTGGTTGGACATTTCCTAAAGATATTGAAATCATAGGAGTAACAACCATTACTGATAGCATTCGAAAAGCTTTCGGTAATTAGCAATAAAGAAAGTAAATAAAAAGTGTCCTCTCTGTCTTTAAATAAGTCAGAGAAGCACAGATATTAAAAGGAGGGCTATTTTTGGCTAAAAAAATTATTATGGGAATCTTTGTATTAATTGGTGGAAGTATAGGAGCAAGTTTTTTACCATTAGTATGGGATTTCTTTAACATTTCAAATAAATTTATGAACTTTAGCTTTGTGAACATTGTAATTGGTGCTATTATATTTTTATTAATTTCTCTTCCTACCACAAAGTATATTGAGCAAGGAATTAAAAAAATAGAAGTACTATTAAGTCAACAAAGTATCACATACTTGTTGTATGGAAGTATAGGAACGATTATAGGTATGGTTTTGGCATGGTTAGGAAGTCTTTTCTTAATTGGTTTATCATTGCCATTCATCAGTAGTATTTTACCCATCATTTTGATGTTTATTTTTGCTTATCTTGGTTTTCGTATTGGTACAACTAGACGTGAAGAGTGGCAGAAAATGTTCCAGACGAAATCTAAAAAAAATACAGATGAAGAAAATCAACTACTAGAAAGAAAGTCAGATGAAACGTTTAGAAAATACAAAATTTTAGATACGAGTGTAATTATTGATGGCAGAATCTACGATATTGCTAAAACAGGATTCGTTGAAGGTGTATTATTGATACCTAACTTTGTGTTGCAAGAATTGCAGTACATTGCAGACTCTTCAGATAGCCTTAAACGTGTACGTGGCCGTAGAGGATTGGATATCTTGAATGCTCTACAAAAAGAAAATGATATAGAAGTTGAAATGTACGATGGTGATTTTGAAGATATTGCCGAAGTTGATTCGAAATTAATTAAACTTGCAAAACTTTTAGATGGAGTAGTTGTTACTAATGACTACAATTTAAATAAGGTTAGTGAATTTCAAAATGTCCCGGTTTTAAATATTAATGAGCTAGCTAATGCAGTAAAACCTGTTGTCATTCCAGGAGAACAAATGACAGTTATGGTTGTTAAAATAGGAACAGAACGTCATCAAGGAGTGGCTTATTTGGATGATGGAACAATGATTGTGGTAGAAGATGGACAACACTTCATGAATAAAACCATCAATGTTGTTGTGACGAGTGCACTTCAAACGGCTGCTGGACGTATGATTTTTGCAAAACCAGTGCATTCTCAAAAAGGAATTAAAGAAAAAGAATAGGAGCCTTGTGATGAACAAAGACTATGAGCTGATTTTATTGGCGGCCGGTCATGGAAAGCGCATGAGAACTTCGGAAAATAAAGTTTTATTGCCACTACTAGATAAACCATTGATTGTCTATCCTTTGAGAACTTTTTTAAGTGATAATAACTGTTGTCACATTATTATCGTAGCAAAAAATGATGAGATACCTTTGCTAAAAGAATTGTCTGAAAAAGAGAGAACATCCATAAGCACCCCTATTACGTTTGTTGAAGGTGGAGTTGAACGACAAGACAGTGTAAGTTGTGGGTTAAAAAAATTAAAAAATACAAATGGCTTTGTTATGATTCATGATGGAGCTCGGCCTTTTGTTGATAGTCGTTCGATTGAAGCTTTAAATGGCATCGTCCATCAAACGGAAGCGGCTATTTTAGGTGTTCCTGTTAAAGACACAATTAAAAAAGTAGAAAATAAAATAGTGATAGAAACAGTGTTGCGTTCTGCGTTATGGCAAGTTCAAACACCTCAAGCATTTAGAAGTTCATTACTACTTAAAGCACATCAAATTGCTAAAATAGATGGTTTTTTAGGAACAGATGATGCTTCGTTGGTTGAACGTCTTGGGAAACAAGTCGTGATGGTCCCAAGTAGTTATGACAATATCAAAATAACAACGCCTGAAGATATGGTTATGGGTGAAGCCATATTAAAACATCAGCAAAAAAAACAAAAGGAGGACAACATGCAAAGAGTTGGTCAAGGGTATGATGTTCATCAACTAGTAGAAGGGTATCCTTGTATTATTGGTGGCGTAACAGTGCCATTTGAAAAAGGTCTTTCTGGTCATTCTGATGCGGATGTTTTAATCCATGCAATTATTGACGCTTTGCTTGGAGCTGCAGGAAAAGGAGATATTGGACATTTGTTTCCTGATACTGATCCAGCTTTTAAAGGAGCAAATTCTAGAATGTTACTAGAACAAGTTAGCCAATTATTGAGGAACGAAAGTTTTACCATTATCAACATAGATGCAACAATTTTAGCAGAGAAACCAAAGATGCAACCTTATTTAAAAGAAATGCAGAAAAATTTAGCATTTGATTGTCAAATAGATACAGAACGTGTTAACGTAAAAGCGACGACATCTGAGAAGATGGGTTTTGTCGGACGACAAGAAGGTATTGCAGCAATGGCCGTTTGTTTAATAAAAAAAAATACTATTTAGAAATGAGGAAAATCATCATGACAAAAAAAGTTCGTGTACGCTATGCACCAAGTCCAACAGGAAATTTGCACATTGGAAATGCTCGGACAGCTTTATTTATTTGCCAAGCATAATGATGGAGATTTTATTATAAGGATTGAAGATACAGACCAAAAACGGAACATTGAGAATGGCGAAAAAAGCCAATTAGAAAATTTAAACTGGTTAGGAATGGATTGGGATGAAAGTCCTGAAAAACCAGGCAAATATGGTCCATACAGACAATCTGAAAGACGATCTACCTATGATCCACTAGTGGAACAATTATTATTGAGCGGTCGTGCTTACAAGTGTTACTGTTCCGAAGAAGAACTAGAAACAGAACGTGAAGCACAACGTGCTCGTGGAGAAATGCCTCATTATGGAGGGAAATGTGCTAACTTATCTCCTAAAGAGCAAAAAGCTAAAGAAACAGAAGGAATTGAACCTGTTATTCGTTTCAGAGTTTCACCAGAAAATACTTATAGCTTCGAAGATATGGTAAAAGGTACGATTACGTTTGAAGCAAGTAGTGTGGGTGGAGATTTCGTTATTGCTAAACGTGATGGTATGCCAACATACAATTTCGCAGTTGCAGTTGATGACCATTATATGGAAATTACACATGTATTACGTGGTGATGATCATATCGCTAATACGCCTAAGCAATTGATGATTTATGAAGCATTTGGTTGGAGACCACCAACTTTTGGGCATATGACTTTAATTATTAATAGTGAAACAGGGAAAAAACTAAGCAAACGTGATGAAAATATTTTACAGTTTATCGAACAATACCGTGATTTAGGTTATTTACCAGAAGCTATGTTTAACTTTATTGCTTTACTTGGTTGGTCACCTGTAGGAGAAGACGAAATTTTTGATCAAGCTAGCTTTATTAAGATGTTTAATCCAGACCGTTTGAGTAAATCACCAGCAGCATTCGATCCTAAAAAATTAGATTGGATCAACAATCAATACATGAAGAAAACCGACTTAGCAACGGTTACAAAATTAGCTATGCCCCATTTGATTAAAGCTGGTTATGTAGAAGAAAACCTATCTGTTGACAAAAAAGAATGGGTTCAAAGAGTCATTGGATTGTATCATGATCAAATGAGTTATGGTGCCGAAATTACAACGTTAGCTAGCTTATTCTTTACAGAAACGCCAGAGTTAGATGCGGCAGCAAAAGAAATATTAGCTGGAGAAACGGTCTCAGAAGTCCTTAATGCCTTTGAACAAGTTATTACTAACTTAGAAACATTTGATGCAGCTAGCATTAAAGCTGGAATTAAATCCATTCAAAAGGAAACGGGTATTAAAGGGAAAAACCTCTTTATGCCAATCAGAGTAGGTGTGACAGGGCAAGTTCACGGACCTGAGTTACCTGAAACAATTGAACTACTTGGTCGCGAAAAAACAAAATCACATTTACAAACAGCTATTTCGCATCTATAATTAAGTGCAACAAGAAAACAATTAGAGAATACAAAAACTATGACGAGAAAGAGTAACGTTTAAAAAATCTAAAGAGAGTCTGTGTCGGTGTAAACAGACGTTTTTTTAAAAGTGAAGTGCCTCTCTGAGTTGTGATACTGAAAGAAGTAGGTATCAACGGGTAACAACCGTTAGATTGTCCAAAATAGTTCTATAAATAATCTGGTTTTATTTATAGTGATCAAAACCGTAAAAAAAAGTGGAACAACGCTAACAGCGTCTTTTATAAAAATAAAAGACGCTGTTTTATTTTCACAGACTATTTACTTAAATGGGTGGAGGGATACAATGAAGCGAATGAGAGAAGATCTTCAAACAATTAAGAAAAAAGATCTTTCTGTTAAAAGCACACTTGAAATCATTTTAACTTATCCTAGTTTCTATGCTATTTTGTTACATCGTTTAGCTCATAAATTATACTTGAGTCATTTTTATTTGCTTGCTCGAATAATAGCTAATTTTTCAAGATTTTTAACTGGAATCGAAATTCACCCGGGAGCTGTTATTGGAAGAAGGTTATTTATTGATCACGGGATGGGCGTTGTAGTAGGAGAAACAGCTATTATTGGCGATGATGTAGTTATGTTTCATGGAGTGACACTAGGAGGAACGGGTAAAGATAAAGGAAAGCGGCACCCAACAATTGGTAATAATGTTTTATTGTCAGCTCATGTCCAAATAATTGGACCAATCACTATTGGTAATAATACTAAAATTGGTGCTTCAGCCGTCGTTTTAAAATCTATTCCAGCAGATGTAACGGCAGTAGGGATACCAGCAAAGATAGTAAGAAGACACACTAATGATAGTGTTGAATGATTTGAAATCGTATTAAAGGGAGGAGAATAATGATGATAAAAATATATAATACCCTAACAAGAGAAAAAGAAGTTTTTACTCCATTGGAACCAGGAAAAGTAAAGATGTATGTTTGTGGTCCCACAGTGTATAATTACATTCACATCGGAAATGCTCGTAGTACAGTTGCATTTGATACAGTGAGACGTTATTTAGAATACCGAAATTATGAAGTAAATTTTATTTCTAATTTTACTGACGTGGACGACAAAATTATTCGTGAAGCTAAGGAACTTAACATAACTGCTCCAGAAGTCGCTGAACGATTTATTGAAGCTTATTTTAAAGATACAAAAGCTTTAGGTGTTGAAGACGCAACGGCCAATCCTCGAGTAATGGATAACATCCCTGAAATAATCGATTTTATAGCGGTTCTAATTGAAAAAGAATACGCCTATGCAGTTGATGGGGATGTTTATTACAGAACGCGAAAATTTAAAAAATACGGGAAATTAAGTGGTATTTCTATTGATGAATTAGAAGTAGGAGCTAGCAACCGAATAGAATCCAGTGAGAATGAAAAGAAGGAAGATCCATTAGATTTCGCTTTGTGGAAAGCTGTTAAAGCAGATGAAATCAACTGGGAATCGCCTTGGGGACCAGGTCGGCCAGGTTGGCATATTGAGTGTTCAGTGATGGCAACTAAATATCTAGGGGACACAATTGATATCCATGCAGGAGGACAAGACTTGTCTTTTCCGCATCATGAAAATGAAATAGCTCAAAGTGAAGCAAAAACGGGTCATACCTTTGCTAATTATTGGATGCACAATGGATTTGTGACAATGGACAATGAAAAAATGAGCAAATCTCTAGGAAATTTTGTATTGGTTCATGATATGATCAAAGAAATAGACCCACAAATTCTACGATTCTTTATGGCTACTACACAGTACCGACGTCCTATAAGTTACAATGAAGCAACAATTGAAGAAGCTAAAACGAATTTAAACAAACTAAGACGAGCATTCGATAATGTTTCGTATCGTTTAATCGATACGTTAGAATCATTGCCAGATGACTTAGAGTATTTAAATCAACTCGCACAATTAAAAAACCAGTTTATCGAAGAAATGGATGACGATTTTAATTCAGCCAACGGTATAACAGTTATTTATGAGATAGCAAAACTAATGAATATCTATAGCGAACATAACAAAGTTTCGAAGACCGTTTTGACAGCATTGCTTTCACAATTTAAAGAATTGATGCAAATTTTTGGTATTACTTTTGGTACAGAAGAATTAATAGATACTAAAATAGAAGAATTAATTGAAGAAAGAAATGCAGCACGTTCGAGCAAGAACTTTAAAAGAAGTGATGAAATTAGAGATTTATTAAAAACGGAAGGAATTATTTTAGATGATACCCCACAAGGAACAAGATGGAGAAGAGAATAATAACGAATTAGTAAAAAAAGATTGGTCCCTATTAAACGGATTAGCCTTAGCTTATGTAGGAGATGCAATTTATGAAATTTATATCCGCGATCATTTAGTTCAAATCGGGTATACACGACCAAATCAATTGCATAAAACAGCAACCAAATATGTCTCAGCTAAAGCACAAAATATGTTAATGCATGAGATGTTAGAAGAAGAAGGTTTGTTAACTGAAAAAGAAGTAGAGATGTATAAACGCGGCAGAAATTCAAAAAGTCACACTACAGCAAAAAATGCAGATATTATAACTTATCGAACATCAACAGGATTTGAAGCACTGATGGGGTACTTGCATTTATCAGAACAAACAAAACGAATGGAAGAACTAATTAATTGGTGTATTAACATTGTGGAGGTAAAAAATAATGTCCAAAGATAAGCATACATTTAACAAACAGAAACCTAATCAAAGGAGACAATCTAAACCGGCCAGAGCTCGAAGAGAAGAAAGTGTTCCAGATGAAATAATGGAAGAAGATGAACAACAACAAGATTTAATTGCAGGCCGGCTCCCAGCAATAGAAGTATTAAAATCTGAACGAGATATTAATAAGGTATTTATTCAAGAAGGATTAAGTGGGTCTAAAATGAATGAGATCCAACAGCTATCTAAAAAGAGAAACATTCAAATTTCTTATGTTCCTAAAACGAAATTAGATCGTTTAGTAGAAGGAGTGGTTCATCAAGGTGTGGTTATAGCCGCCGCTGCTTTTCAGTATGCAACAATCGATGACTTATTCGATGCTGCTGCTGCAAAAGGAGAAGATCCATTCTTTATTATTTTAGATGGAGTAGAAGATCCACATAATCTTGGTTCAATTATGCGTACTGCTGATGCAAGTGGAGCGCATGGTATTATTATTCCTAAAAGACGTGCCGTTGGTTTAACAGCAACGGTTGCTAAAGCTTCAACTGGAGCAATTGAGCATGTGCCTGTAGCTCGCGTAACGAATTTGACACAAACAATTAACGATTTAAAAGATAGAGGAATCTGGTTTTATGGAACAGATATGGAAGGTCAAGATTACCGTAAATGGGAAACAAGCATACCAATAGCGTTGGTAATTGGAAATGAAGGAAAAGGCATTACTCGATTGGTGAAAGAACAAATGGATGGCATGCTGACTATCCCTATGACAGGACACGTTCAAAGCCTAAACGCCAGTGTTGCTGCTAGTTTATTAATGTATGAAGTCTTCAGAGGTCGCCACAAAATTTAAAATGAGAAAAAAATGAGAAAAGGAGGGGAAAATTTAATGAAAAAAGAATTGTTAATTATTGACGGATATAATATGATAGGTTCGTGGCCAGAATTAGTGAAATTAAAAAATAGAGATGAGATGGAAGACGCTAGGGAAATGCTGCTTCATGAGTTAGCGAATTATCAACAATACATGGGCATTAAAATCCGTGTGATATTTGATGCCCAACTTGTCCCTGGAATCCAAAAGTCATATAAAAAATATACCTTAACCGTTGTTTTTACGAAAGAAGGAGAAACAGCGGATAGTTATATTGAAAGGATAATTGGAGAAGAAAATTTATTAATTACTCAAGTAACGGTTGCAACAAGTGATCTCGCAGAGCAGTGGTTGATTTTTCAAAAAGGAGCCTTACGTAAGTCTGCTAATGAACTATACAAAGATTTACAAACGGCTAAAAAAGCTATTGCTTTAGATGCAAAAGAATACCATTTTCAACAATACCGTCGTAACTCTCCATGGAACGGCCTTCAATTAGATAAACTGGAAAAATTGAGAGATGATCTGACTAAAAAATAAATGAGATGATCTCATTTTTTAGGAACTTTCGAGAATAGTAGACTCAAAAAAGTTATTCTTTGAATTTTACAGTTAATTATCTTAAGGAGGAAAATAAATGTTAGAGAACGATGGCCTTTTTACACAAATGAGTGACAATGAAATAATAGAGCTTATAAAAAGCGGAGACGATACTCCATTTGATACTATTTTTAAGCGCTATCATGCTTTGTCTGTAAAGATAACAAAGGATTTTTATTTGAAAAGTTTTGAGTCAGATGATTTTTTACAAGAGGCAAGAATAGTTTTCAATAAGACTATTCATACTTTTGATAGTGAAAAAGGTCACACGTTTGGTAATTTTTATAAATTAAATCTGAAACACCATATATATAGTCTTGTTCGAAGAGATATGGCAAAGAAAAGAATGATTGAGAAGAACGCTGAATCTTTGGAAGAAATGCTAGAGAGTAAACAAAGCATGCAATACATACTACAAGGAAAGGACCAACTGCCAACTATTGAAATACTACAAGTTAGAGAAAGACTTGCAGACTATCAAGCTACTTTGTCAGAGTTTGAACAACGTGTATTTTTTGACTTTATTCATAACGAAGAAGTTGAAACAATATCAGCTAATTTGAATTGTGATTTACTACAAGTCAAGAATGCTCTAGATCGTTGTAAACGTAAACTAAAACAATTGCTTGAATGAAATAGTGTTCACTATCAATTGAAAGCGCATACTTTATAAGAATAAAAAATCGTCTACTATTCTTGCAAGTTTTTAAAAAAAATGCCTTGTAAAAGATTATAATCTTTTACAAGGCATTTTTTATAGTTAATTTCATTAATAGTTATTTAGACGTGACGGTCTAACAAAGATAGGGTGATACTTTTTATCTGTTCCTTCTCTTGTTGTTCAGGTAACTGTTCTATCCTCTTCATAGCTTTTTGAGTATACTTTTCAGCCAGTTTTTTTGCTTTTTTTAGACCGCCCAATTCAATCACCAGCTGTTGGACTTCTTTAGTTTCTTCTTCACTCATATGAGCTTCCTTATCGATAAGTTCTTTTAATCGTTTGTTGTTTTCTTGAAGTGCGAAGATTAAAGGTGCCGTATAGACGCCTTGACGAACATCTTCTAAAACGGGTTTTCCAAAGATGTCAGTAGTTTGAGAATAATCTAGAATATCATCAATAATTTGAAAAGCCATACCAATATGGCTACCGATATAGTAGCCATTTCTAGAGAATTTTTCTGTTTGGCCTCCATTTAAAGCACCAGAATAACAAGCTAATGCAAATAAATGAGCTGTTTTGCCAGAAATTTGAGTGAGGTAATTACGAATAGACATTTTTTTATTATAACGCAGATGCATTTGATCTAATTCGCCCATTAGAATGCGCTCCATACCTCGAGTATTGATTTCGACTTGTTCGGTTGTATTCGCATGAGTAGATAAAAGACGAAAACAAACGGTAAAAAGATAGTCGCCAGCATAAACAGCAACATCTTTTCCGTATTTAGACTGAATACTAGGTGTTCCTCGTCTTAAAGGAGAGTCATCAACGATATCATCATGAATTAACGTAGCAGTATGCAATAATTCGATAGCAGCTGCAAGTGCATGGGTTCGATCAACTTGTTGGGTATCACCGAATTTAGAAAAAAGGAGTGTATAAGCTGGACGGATCATTTTTCCGCCAGAATGAATACTATCTATAAGAGCTGCTTCAATTTCTTTGTTGCGTAAATGAATTTGCTTAGCCATTAATTGTGTGACGGATTCTAATTCTATTTGCAATTCTAAGTAAGGTTCCCAAAAAGAGGGTACAGACATTATCGACAACTCCTTTCTTTATCCGAATGGATGAACCATTCTTTAATCATTAATTTTATCATAATAAACGACTTTAAATTCTCTAAGTGTTCTAACGTGTTCCATTAAATAATTCGCCGCAATCCCAATAGCGATACCAGATAAAATACCCATAAAGGATAAGATAGGCAAATATAACATGACTGTCCAGGTTTGGGAAATCCAACTAGCAACGGCTAATTGTCCGACATTATGTAAAATACCTCCAGTAGAACTTATGCCAATAATGCTGACGTATTTTGGTCCTAACTGTTTGACTAATAACATACCGAAATAACTTAAAAAGGCGCCCGCACAGCTATATAAGAAGGTAGAGAGGGTGCCTCCTAGTAAGGTTGTCATAATTAACCGAATCCAAACAACGGTAAAGCTATCTTTAAAAGGAAGAGTGAATAACGCGATGATAGTTATTAAGTTAGCAATTCCTAATTTTGCTCCAGGAGCGAAAGAAAATGGAAAAGGAATACTTCGTTCAACTAAACCCAAAATAACAGCTTGAGCAGCTAATAAAGCTATATAAACAATTTTTTGGTTTTTTGTCATCGTAAAACGCTCCCTTCTTTTTTAATTAAAAAAGAGTGAAGGCAGATGTAAACTGCACCCACTCTTTTCGTGTAAAACCTATGCCTTCTTATTATACAATGAAGTAGGTGTTCCATACCACCATTTACTTGCTAATTTTTGAAACCATGGAATAACGTAGTAATCTAAACCAAATGCACGTCCGGAACCATTCATTAATGCAACGGCAACAAAGATGAACCAAATATTAACCCAGTAGAACATCCCTGATAAAGAAAAGCTAGCAACAAGAACAATGGTTAAAGCACTTAACAACCAAACGAGTAAACCACCAATAATAGCTAATCCGATTGCAATTTCAAGAAGAGTCATTACTTTTTGGAAAATCAAAGCAACTTCAGGTGTAGGAATCATAATTTTCATAATGCTTTCAAACCATTCGGGTGCTTTTTTAAAGATCATCATAGGTTCTTCACCATAAGCATAACTTAAACCAAAAATTGGTTTAGCTGCTTCAACAGCACCAGTATCAGCGACTGAAGCGCCAGCTGTAGCGTCTTGTAACCAAGAGAATGGCAAAGCTACTTTATTTCCAAACCAACTATCTGTTCCGAATAAACCAAATGCTTTTTTAACTCCTTCAAAAAGCCACATACTACCATAAAAAATTCGTAAAGGTACACTCCAAAGAACGTTTCCATAACGTGATAGGTGACCACGGAATATATTTCTTTGGTCTTTAATATGAAAAAATTCGTGGAAAACGTATTGTGTAGCGTAATAACCAGAACGAATACCAAAGAAGTAATACAAGTTAACTAAATGTTTCATTAAAATAGCAAAAAATCCGCTTAAATGAAGAAATCCACCTAAGTGTGCAACACCATAAGTTGCACCAATCGATACCATAAATCCTTGATACTTGCCTGAGTAAGCTTTCTTTTCTGTTTGTTCAATATCAGCAATAATATTGTCAGCAGCTGTGTGACCAGTTTGTTCAGCAGCTTGAACAATTTGAGGTGTTGGCGTATCTTTAAACTCTTCATAATAGACTAAATCTCCGACAACATAGACATTTTCTAATCCTTTAGCTTCCATGTACTTATTAGCAACTAGACGTCCAGCGCGACCGGCTTCCATCTCAAATTTTTCAGTATCTGTATTTGCTTTTACACCTGCAGTCCAAATTAAGGTATGAGTTGGTATCTTTTCTCCAGATTTTAAAACGATATGGTCTGACTCAACTGCAATAATGGGAGAACTTTTAAGCAATTGAATGCCTTTTTTAGACATGTATTTTTCGGCTTTTTCTGCATCTTTACGGGTAATCATGTTTAAAATAGTTGGTGCAGCTTCAATAACCATTAAATTAATTTCAGATGGTTCTATCTTATTATCTTTAGCTAATCGTTTCTTCCAATCTAACAATTCGCCAATCATTTCAATTCCTGTAAAGCCGGAACCACAAACAACAAAGTTTAACATAGCTTTACGCTTAGCAACATCTCTTTCAATAGCAGCAAGTGCAACTGTTTCTTCTATGTGGTGTCTAATTTCTAAAGCATCATCTAATGACCATAATGTAAAGGCATTTTCTTTTACTCCCGGAGTTTTGAAGTCGTTCGGTTCTCCACCCATACCTAAAACAAGGTAATCAAAAGGGAAATTCCCGTTTTCTGTTAAAACTATTTTCTTTTCATGATCAATTTCAGTTACATTACCTGTAACTAAAGCAACATTCTTTAATCGGCAAAATAAACGTTGCAAATCAAATTTGATGGCATCTTCTTCTACTCGGCCGCCTGCTACTTCATGTAATTCTGTCATATAAGTTTGATATGAATGGCGATCAATCAGAGTAATCTTTACCTCCGGATTTTTTTTGAAACGCTTTGCCAATTTTTTTGTAGTAGCGATGCCTGCAAACCCCGCACCAACAACAACGATATTTTTTGAAGTCATTCTTTCCACTCCTTATTATTATGATAATCGTTCACTGATATAATAATTTACTCTTTATAGAAAATTCATCAGTATTAATGAGATAAATAAAAATCAGATAACCAAACTTAGTTAAGTAATTCACAACCTGTATAAAAGTAAGTATACTAAAAAATGGGCACCTTGTCTACATTCATTTGGATTAAAATGATAAAATCATAAATAATTAAATTCGATTGTGAAAAATGTATACAATCAAAAGAAAATCAGGTATACTGTTTTTAGATGTTCTTTCTATTTGTGAATAAACTATCAATGCAGGGAAGAACAGACTAAAAAAACAGGGTGGTAAATCATTATGGAAATTAAAAAAGGGTTTAAATTGGCATCTGTTATTTTCGCATCAACACTTGTTTTAGCTGCTTGTGGTAACGATGACGCAAAAGAAGAAGAAAGTTCAGAAGTAGTATCAAGTGAAGTTATGTCAAGTGAGGTTATGTCAAGTGAAGTTGCTGCTGGCGAATTAAAAGATGGATCATATAAATTAGAAGAAAAAAATCTAGACAAAAATGGTTGGAAAGTTGATTTTACTCTTACAGTTAAAGATGGCGAAATTACTGAATCAAATTATGACTATCTAAATAAAGACGGTAAATTAAAATCAGAAGACGCAGGTTACCAAGAAGCAATGAAAGAAAAAGTTGGAACTGGCCCTGCTGATTATATTCCAGCATTAAACGAAGAGTTAGTAGCTAAAGGTAATCCAGCTGAGGTTGAAGTTGTCACTGGTGCAACTCACTCATCAGAATCTTTCAAAACATATGCACAACAATTAGTTGATGCTGCCAAAGAAGGCAAAACAGATACGATCGAAGTAGATAACAAAGTAGAAGAAGAGTAAACGTTTAATGCAATCAGTTTAATAAAATAAAACAACAAGGTCTTAGATTAATTTCTAAGACCTTGTTGAAATTTTATGTTCACTTTAATTAGAAGTTTTGATAGTATGATTTAAACGAAGTAAAGGAGAAAAAACGATGGAAACTAAAAGGAATGGGAAGGTTTTTCTTCTCTTAGTTAGTCTGCTATTCATCATTTCTGGTTGTGGTGAGAAAAAGGAAAAAGAAACTACCCAACTAGTGAATGAGCCATATAGTAGAACAGAATTTTTAATGGGAACAGTAATAAACGTCAAAATTTACGATGAAGGCAAAGAAGAAGTATTAACGGATGTCTTTGATCGTATTGAAGAATTATCTGAAAAAATTACAGTAAACGACGGCCAATCTGAAGTAGAGAAAATAAATGAACAGGCAGGTATCCAACCACTTGAAGTATCTGATGATGTTTATTTCTTGTTGAAAGCTGCATATGGGTATAGCAAAGAGAGCGATGGCAGCTTTGACATGACTATTGGACCATTGACCGATTTATGGCATATTGGTTTTGATGATGCTAAAAAGCCTACACAATCTGAAATTGATACTTCTTTAGCTTTGGTAGATTATTCAAAAGTAGAATTAGATGACGAAAAACATACTGTTTTTTTGAAAGATAAAGATATGCGTTTAGACTTGGGAGCTATTGCAAAAGGATATATTACAGATGAAGCAGTAGGAACTTTAAAAGCAAATGGAGTGAGTACGGCAATTGTTGATTTAGGAGGCAATATATTTGTTTTAGGAAATAGTCCTCGCGCTAAAGATGCTGAATGGAATGTAGGGATTCAAGACCCATTTGAAACACGTGGTGAAATACTAGGTTCGATTCCAATCAGCAATAAAACAATTGTAACATCGGGTATCTATGAACGTTTCATTGAAGTAGATGGAAAGAAATACCATCATTTACTAGACCCTGAAACAGGCTTTCCTTTTGAAAATGAATTAGCGGGCGTCAGTATTATAACAGAGCAATCAATTGATGGCGATGGATTGTCGACGGTAGTCTTTTCTAAAGGACTAAAAGATGGATTGGAGTTTATTAATCAAAGTGAAGATATAGAAGCTATTTTTGTTACGAAAGATAAGTCAGTCTATTTGTCTAAAGGAATGAAAGGACATTTTAGGTTGAATAATGATGAGTTTACTTTAAAGAATTAAATGAAAAAGGATTTAACTCTATTTTATCATAGAAGAAGGAGCACTTAATTGACACTAAACGTTTTTTTAAAACTTGTTGAGATACAGACTAAAATTGCTAGCCTATTTCCATTCTTATTAGGTGTTTTATTCTCTCGTACTTATTTCAAATCATTTAATATAGCCAATACGTTGCTATTTTTTGTGGCGATGCTATTATTTGATATGACAACAACAGCCATTAATAATTTGATGGACTATCAAAAAGCTAAAGATCAAACATATAAAAAAGAAGTTAATATTATTGGACAAGAAAACATTTCCGAAAAAACCGTTATTGGATTGGTAGTTATTATGCTAAGTGCAGCCTCTTTAATAGGTTTGTGGTTAGTAGTTCAAACAACGATTCTATTACTCTTTATGGGAGGGCCTTGTTTTATTGTCGGGATATTTTATACGTTTGGTCCAGTTCCAATTTCGAGAATGCCGTTGGGAGAAATACTTTCTGGTTTAGTTATGGGATTTGGTATCTTTTTTATTACGGTTTATGTGAACGTTGAGTCAGAAACATTGTTAGACTTAATTTTTCAAGGAACATCCTTTCTTTTGATAGGAGACTATCTCGCCATTATAAAAATAATTTTTGTTTCTCTTCCTACCGTCTTTCTAATTGCAAATATTATGTTAGCTAACAATATTTGTGACCTAGACCAAGACATTAATAACCATCGTTTTACGTTGCCTTTTTATATAGGTAAACAATATGCCATAATCCTGTTTAATATATTAACGTATGTTTCTTATGTGGTTATAATTTTAGCAGTGGCGTTTAAGTTGATGCACCCTGTATTATTGTTGATTTTGATCACGCTTATTCCAATCAAGAAGAACCTTTACCAATTTAACCAGCAGCAGATAAAAGAAAAAACTTTTTCTGTGGCTATTAAGAACATTTCTGTTTTTAGTGGAACAGAAATTTTGTTGTTAGCCGTTAGTTTGATGTTCAATAAGTAGATGAAATGAACTTTTATTATTTAAAAACAAAAAAGAATAATTGACACTTCAATAAAGTGGTGTTAAATTTAATAGGATTTCACTCGCTAAAATAGAAAGTATAGGTGAAAAAATGACCATTAAAAAATCTGCTCTAGCTTGTTCGGTTTGCGGATCTAGAAACTATTCTAAAAAAGTGAATAGTGCTGGACGCACAGAACGACTAGAAGTAAAGAAATTTTGCAAATATTGCAATCAGCATACACTACATCGTGAAACAAAATAAAAACGAGTCTAATTGAACTGTTCGGAGGGAATAGCGTGAGTAAGATAAAAGGTTTTTTCGGTGGCGTAAGCCGTGAAATGAAAGCTGTCACTTGGCCGACAAGTAAAGAATTAAAAAGAAACACAATCGTTGTGTTTGGAGTTTGTCTGTTATTTGCGATTTTCTTTATGATTGTTGACTTTGGAATCGATTCTATTCTTAATTTTATTTTATAAAACTATCAAAATTACTGGCGAGTTTATCTGGAAGATGGTATACTAGCCACAAATAACTGACGCGCCAAAACCTTCTTAATCTTAACGAAGGTTTTTTTGTATGGCTTAAATCAAAGACAATGACTGACAATGAAAATTAATAATACAAATAATAGATAGGAGAGATTAAAGTGGAACAAGTTGAAATTGAAAAACACTGGTATGTCTTACACACGTATTCAGGATATGAAAACAAAGTAAGACAAAATATTGAGTTACGTGCAAACAGTATGGGGATGGAAGAATATATATTCCGCGTTGTTATACCTGAAGAAG
The DNA here is from genome assembly GCA_036639135.1 of Carnobacterium sp. Classification (GTDB taxonomy): domain Bacteria; phylum Bacillota; class Bacilli; order Lactobacillales; family Carnobacteriaceae; genus Carnobacterium_A. The sequence goes on from JAVWJE010000018.1 coordinate 23,395, forward strand.
AAGAAACTGAAAAGAAAAATGGTAAAGATAAGGTAACGATGAAAAAAACTTTCCCTGGATATGTATTAGTGGAAATGATTATGTCTGATGATTCTTGGTATGTAGTTCGTAATACTCCAGGTGTGACTGGATTCGTTGGTTCTCATGGAGCTGGAAGTAAGCCGGCACCGTTACTAAAAGAAGAAATTGATGTTATCTTACGTCGTTTAGGCATCAGCTCACGTCATAAAGAAGTTGAGTTTGAGATTGGTGAAACGGTTACGATTATCGAAGGTGCTTTCAGTGGTATGGTTGGTAAAATCACAGAAATTGAACAAGAAAAAGCTAAGTTAAAAGTAAATGTAGAAATGTTTGGTCGCGAAACAAGCACAGAACTTGATTTCGAACAAGCAGATAAACTTTAAAAAGATTTAAAGCCTTTTGTGAAAGATGATAAAACCAAGTTAAGTCGGTTTTCTTCTAATTCTACAAAAGGCTTTTTAAATTCTAAGCTTTAATAAAAGCAGACTAGTGAGTCAAGAAAAATAAAGAACGCGTTAGAAGCGAAGGACTTTTATAAAAGCCCTAATTTAAGGGTTAGCTAGCTTGGTTAATGAAATACATAATTAAATAACTTTGTGGTTCGGCACACAAATGACAGAGAAGGAATGGTATTTTTAGGTAATCGGTCTTGTATTCTTTTTATTAGTTTATTTCGTATTTAAATGGAATGATCGATTCAAGTTTTAGTTTAAAACAACGATCCTAGCGTTTATCTTTTCATTCATCTTAATGGTTGTCTTAGTTTTTACAATTGAAATCCAACAGGCTAGCCCTAATCGTGGGAATATGAAGTTTGCTGACGCCGTAATGGAACTGTTGGGATTCATCGTGTTCTTTTTGCTCTATAGTCTCTATCTCTATAGTCTCTATATAGTAGCTAGTATTATTTACGGTCTGGTTTGGTTGGTAAAAAGATCGATAAATAAAACTGATATAAAGCAGTCTTCGAAAAGATTTCGTTCGAAAAATAAAAAATATTAAATTAAGCCTTGTTGTCTAGGGTTAGAAATGCTATAGTTAACTAGTACGTTTTTTACGTATGAAGAAATGTGGGAGGGGAAATCTTAGCCCCATTAACCACATCGCGGACTCAATTCAAGGAGGTATGTCTCGTGGCCAAAAAAGTTGTCAAGTTAGTTAAATTGCAGATTCCTGCAGGAAAAGCAAGTCCAGCTCCACCAGTAGGTCCAGCTTTAGGTCAAGCGCAAGTGAACATTATGGGATTCTGTAAAGAATTTAATGCTCGTACGCAAGATTTAGGTGGATTACTGACACCAGTTGTTATTTCTGTATATGAAGATCGTTCATTTACATTTATTACAAAAACACCGCCTGCGGCTGTTTTGCTTAAAAAAGTTGCTGGTATTGATAAAGCATCCGGTGAACCAAACAAGAAAAAAGTTGCGACTGTTACAAGTGCACAAGTAAAAGAAATTGCTGAAACAAAAATGCCTGACCTGAATGCTGCAACTGTTGAAGCTGCTATGCAAATGGTAGAAGGTACTGCACGAAGCATGGGAATTGCTGTCGAAGGTTAATCCCGAAACACGCTTCTCAGTGTCTCTCGTCTAGAATAAGACGAGGATCAAGTGGGAGGTAAAACCGTTATAACCACAATCAAGGAGGAATAAAAACATGGCTAAAAAAGGTAAACAATATTTAGCAGCTTTAGAAAAAGTAGATGCTGAAAAGCTTTATACTGTAGAAGAAGCTGTAGCTTTGATAAAAGAAACTAGTTTTGCTAAATTTGATGAAACGATTGAAGTAGCATACAGACTTGGTGTAGATCCTAAAAAAGCTGACCAACAAATTCGTGGGGCAGTTGTTCTTCCAAATGGAACAG
>JAVWJE010000019.1:0-4162 GCA_036639135.1 Carnobacterium sp.
CTCTAAACTCATCTCAATCTGGTGAACATCAAACATTATTTCACTAATATGTTTAATGGTTTGTTGAATGGATTCTTGGGTCTTTGAATCTACTATTTTTTTACTATTATGGTTTTCTGTTAACATTTCCAAAACATCAAATGATTTATTAATATATTCTTCTGTAGAAATATCTTGATCCATTAACTGTGAATTATAGTTATTCATTTCATTATACATTTGAGCAAATAAATTTTTTTTATGATTGTAGTCTGGGTCTTCCACTTGACCCGTAGGTTTGATTATAATCCGTTCTTCACTATATAAATCAACCAGGTGAATTGTTTGTGCTTTCATTTTATCTGGCAAATAACTTACTACAATTTCTACCTTATCTTTTAACCTCATATCATTTACAAAAGCATTCCCCACCAAATATTTAACAATATTTTTCATTTCTCCTACATTGCCTTCATAAGAATAATTTACTAGAAATCGAAATAACCCTATATTAATATCAATTAATTGATTCATTCTTTTCGATTCTTCTTTTAAAAAGTAAAGTAAGAACTCTTTTTTTTCTTGATAGCCTCGCATTTTAAGTGAAGGAATTCTCGTTACTATTGGTATTCTACGGATAAAAGTATCGAGCAAGTAATTATCAACATCTTCGGTTGTTGCAAACATTAGTCGGACTTTGGCGTGTGACCACTCAAGATTTTCTCCTATGGGTTTGTATTTGCCTTCATCAATAAAATAAAATAGCTTCTCTTGACTTTCTGGTGACAATCGGTGAACTTCATCAATGAATAAAATACCCCCATCACTTACATCAATAATTCCTTTTTTATCATCCACTGCGCCAGTAAAACTACCTTTTTTGTGACCAAATAATTTAGAAGAAAGTAATTCTGGATTATCCGCATATTCAGCACAATTAAAAATTTCTAAAGGGGCTCCTTTTAATAATATTCCTTCACTTTTAGCATACTCATATAATTGTTTAACTAAAAAAGTTTTACCGGTTCCAGTTTTACCAGTTATTAATAAGGGTAACCCATCCGTTGGGTACTTTAGAGCTACCTTACATTGCCTTATAACTTCCGATAAACTCCTCGTTGAACCAATTAATTTATCTAAAATACTTTGGTCAACTTCTTTAGCTAATTCAGAAAAATTGTCATAGAGATCTTTTTTAGGTGACTTACCTATATGTTTGATAAGCACAGATACCGGGATATAGTATACTGGTTTGGTATTGATTTTTATTACAGCTTCTTCTTTAAAAAGATTATTTAAATGATGATTGACTATTGTTATCTTTTGATTTGTAAAGTTAGCAATTTGTTTGGTCGTTGCAAACTTAAACGCTTCTTCAGTTATAGTAGTCGTTTTTTCACTTTCCAAAATCAAATAATCTAAATATGCATCTTTTTTCATAATAACACTCTCAATTCATTATCTTTTTAGTCAATCGCTTACATTATATTCCAAAAAGATTTATTTCACATTATTTTTTTTGTATTATCTTAAATCCAGAAATAAATGATTTCTTTGAAACCAGAAGTATTTTTTTTAACGCTCATTATTATCATAGCATTATTTCATCTTTTTTTCTTTTTATATTTATTTCAGTCAATCTTTTCAGCTTACATTTTGATTTAAACTATCGAATCTGAATCATTTAAAAGGTATAAGAAGCACCCTTTTTTGATTTTCCTGTTTAGTACATGTTTTTAAAGGTTCTCTAAAAAATTATTATTTTTAAAAGCGCATAATCTGTACAGGACATCTATGTCTACATATGATATGATTACCGAAACCACTTGTTACATATTTGCGCTAGGAGGCCACTATGACAAAATTTATTATTACTACTGAAAGCGGATCCGACATTTCTCCTCAACTCGTTAAGCGTTATGGTATTTACGTTATTCCAATGCACGTGACTATGGGCGAAGATACCTATGATGACGGCAGCTTTGATGTTGAAGATATTTATCGTTTTTACGATAAAACTGGAACCTTACCAAAAACTTCTGGCTCAACTCCACAAGACAATACAGTCGTATTCGAGCGTATCTTTGCTGAACACCCTGAAGCTCACATTATTCACATTGCTTATTCTGCAGTGACAACAGTTTCTTATAATTCTTGTGTTATTGCAGCTCGAGAATTCGAACATATTGATATTATTGATAGCAAAAATGTTTCAGGAGGATTGACGGCTGTAGTTGTTGCCACAGCTAAATTCATTGAAAAGAACCCTGAAAGTACGGCAGAAGAAATTATTGCATTTGTAGAAGATGTCAGAGAACGGACACGTTTTGTCTTTCTTCCTCAATCTCTTCTTTACCTTAAAGCTGGGGGGCGCGTTTCGAATATTGCTTTCCTTGGAGCATCTCTTTTGAAGCTACATCCAACAATCGTGTTAGAAAATGGCTACCTAGTTGCTTCTAAAAAATACCGCGGTTCTTATGATCGTTGTTTAAAAAGTGCTATTAAAGACTTTGTGACCAATTATACTATTGATGCAGAAACACTGACAATCGGAGGAACTGCTGGTTTAAGTGAAGCTTACAAACAACTTGGTAAAGCTACTTTAAACGAATACGGTTATGAGAATCCTCAATGGTTTACAGCAGGTGCTGTTATTTCTAGCCATGGTGGTCCTGGAGCCTTTGGAATCATTGGGATTGAAAAGAACTAGGTTTTATTACTATAAAACAAATGAATAGGACAAAAACCAAAAGAGACTCTTTTGGTTTTTGTCCTATTTATCTACATTCATTTAACTATCTAACTTAATCTTATTTAACTATCTAACTTAATCTTATACTTGTATAAATTCCACGATACCTAAAAAATAGAGATATTTTTTTAGTTGAATTTATTTTTAAGACCTTTTCTAAGACCAAAAATTAATTCCAATCCATTTGTCCGATACAAATGGTACAATTATTTTTATTAGCATTTTTGATAATCCTAACAAACCTACTAGTAAGGAGTTAATTAGCGATAATAAAAATTGACTTCAACGTTTTATTAGTTGGATTTTATCTTTTATCGTAACCGATCTCTCTATTTTTTATATTAAAATGATCTTTGAAAAAGGTGTTTTTTGTTCTAAGTTCTAGAATCTAATAGAGATAATATGATTGAACCCATTCCGAAAAATGCAACGAAGAAACTTAGTATCCAACCAACAAAAGGTAGCGTTCCTAAAATAGATAGAACAATCAGTCCTAATAAGAATAACCAAAATGATTGAGCATTGGACCAGTTAAATCTTTTTTGGAACCAAAACCCTATAAATACTGAAAAAATAATTTTAGAAACGTAAAGGACTAATCCATATAGTGATAACAAAATAAAACTCAAAGGTATCCCTATAACTGTAAATAGTAAGAGGATAGAAAAAATAGGTATCAATACAACTGTCAGAGCTCCAAAACCTAATGCTCTAACAGGCGACAATGCTATTTTTTCAGCTAAATTAGACCAAAAAGTTGGTCTAATCAATTTAACAAAAAGCCATATGACTAAAGAAGCAGCTATACTATAAAGAACTTTAATTAAAACCCCAGTTGTAAATATTGTTTTAGAAGCTTTTGAAGGTTCACTTTTAATTTTTCTCCATGTTGTTTCTCCTACAACTTCAGAACCAGTTAATAAATCAACTTTATTTTTACTGCTGTAATTTAAATCTCCGCCAATTTTCCCACTTATCGATAATGCATCACTTGAACTAAATAAGTCTCCATTGACAACACCATTTTGATAAACATTGGATCCTCCGACAAAAACATCTCTCTCAATTACTGCACTGTCTTCAATGTAAATATTTTGTCCCGCTAGAAAGGCACTGCCATTTGTTTGAGATTTTATTTTTAAGGTAGCTCCTGCTAGATAGATGCTATTTTCAACCACCCCATTAATAGTAATATCTTGTCCTGCTGTAAAAACGCTTCCTTTGACCGTCCCATTTATTGTAGCACTTTGACCGGCTATAAATAAATCTCCATCAATTGTTCCATTTACTTCTATATTACCAGCGGTTATAAAAGTCGTTCCATTTATATCCCCATCAACACGAACATTTCCTCCTGAAAGAAAACTCGTTTTTTCTAACGTTTTACCTGACTCTACAACAATATTATCACCAGACATACTTTCTGCTAGA
>JAVWJE010000019.1:4172-23775 GCA_036639135.1 Carnobacterium sp.
GGAATTGTCATAAGAATAACCAAAATTAATGATATAATGACTACTTTAAAATTTTTACTCCGAATAAAATGTGGCATGAAATCACTTCTCCTTTACCTATCCCGAGAAATAGTTAAGTGGATAATTCATTGCAATTGGAGTTTCCAAACATAAGCGACCACTAAATTCATTTTTTTTAACCCTTAATAATATTTCTTTTAATTATTTATTTAAACTATTATCCGTTTATGACCAACACTACACGAAATTGATTAAGATAAAAAATTCCTAATAGAATAAATAAGAATGTCATTAAAAACACCTCCATATTCTTTAGTATGTGATAATTTCATCTGGTCTCTTATAAGGTTATTATACTACACTAGTCTTGAGAGCGATAATAAATAGAATTGGTTTACAAGATGCTCATTCAAATAGCGATTGGTTTTCATTCTTTTTTTAGTGCTTACTTAGCACCAATATCAGACAGAATAAGCAAACAAAAAAAACACAGAACTCCTATTTAAAAGTAGAACCTACATGAAATAAAATTTCATGCCCACTCGCTCTAATAAATAAGGATACATTCACATTCAAAATAGATCTAAACAATAGCAATGCTAATTTTTTATGAACTACTAGGCTAGCGTTGCCCTCTAATATAAAAAATAAGAGATCAGAATAATGACATCCTGAACTCTTATTTTAGATTTCATTTATTAAAATAACATTTTGTCACTACCGTACGAGTCTCCTAGGGCTTCCATTGCAAGAACGTTTAAGTAGTTCCATGGACGATTGTATTCTGGTTGAAAAAAGAAGTCAGCACGAGCTAGGCGTTCAAGTGTCCATTCTGCTTCTATTACAACAGCCATTGTGTTGATTGACGCAGTAATATCTTCTTTAGACATTAATTGCGCTCCTTTAATTATATGAGAATCTTTTTCATAATAAACTTTCATCCTAATCGTATTCTCTTTATTGTGCATAAAATCTGGACGAATTTTTTCTTCCACATAACAACTAATAACTTTTTCTTTGCATTGATCTGCATCGATAGCTTTAACTCCTGTAGTAGCAAAGTGGTAATCAAACAAAGCCAAACCAGATGTTCCTTGTACACCCATCATTTTCATCGTTGGTTTCATAATGTTTTTGGCTGCAACAATCCCTTGACGTCGTGCGTTAGTAGCTAAAGCAATATTCACTTTACCCTGTATTGGATTGAATGGAATAGCCGTAGCATCTCCGGCAGCAAAAATATCTGGTTCAGATGTCTGCATATACTCATCTACTTCAATCAAGCCCTTAGAATCTAATTTAACACTATCTTTCAACCACTCAGTAGCTGGTCTAATACCTGACGCAATGACAACAGTATCCGCTTCATATTCGCCTTTATCTGTAATAACTTTCGTTACCATGCCATTTTCGCCCGTAATTTCTTTCACCATTTCTTTCGTTTGAACTTTAATATTTCTTTCTTTTAAGTCTTTTTCTAATATATTTGTAAACTCTTTGTCTAAATAGGTAGGAAGAATACGATCAAGAGTATCAATAATAGTCGTTTCTATACCTGCTTTAGCAAAAGCTTCCATTACTTCGATACCGATATAACCAGCACCAATAACAACTGCTTTTTTTGCTGAAGTCATCCGTTTTTTAACTTGATCAGCCCAATTACGGCCACGCAAGTATAAAACATTTTCTAAATTTGTTCCATCTACTGGTAATTCGAACGGCTTGGCACCAGGAGTAAGAATTAATTTATCGTATGTCGTTTTAGACTCACCGTCTGTTGTTTTTACAGTAATTGTTTTTTCTTTAGAATCAATATTTGTTACTTCACTGTTTGTGTGAACGTGTACTCCTTGTTCTTCATATGATGTTTCATTCGCATAGTGTAATTCATCTAAGGATTTCGAAATCCCTTCTAAGTACGATTGAATCCCACAAGATAAGAATGAAACCGTAGGACCTTTTTCATAAAGATGGATTTCTCCTTCTGGTAGTTCTTTCAATATTGTTTGGACCGCTTCATATCCTGCATGAGACGAGCCAATAACGATAATTTTCATAAAAAATTCCTCCCTTGTTAGAATAAAAATCATTTTATGGCAATTCCAATCTAAGTATATAATACATAAATTATAATGCAAAGGATGAGGTGTTTAATATGGAAATATTAAACAATTCATCCATTAGTAAATGGAATTTATTCATAGGTTATATCTCTTTTATGTTTATTTTTGAAAGAAGAGAATACTAGTCACCCACTATTATCTCCTTTTTCAGGCAGGATTGATTAATAACATTATTCCTAGCAAAATAACAAGAACAAAAATGTATCTCTCAAATTTATGCGTTGGGATTCGTCCATAAATAAACTTACCCAATAAAATTGCTAGTCCAATTGCTGGTAATGAAAATCCATATAAAACAAATAATTCTTTAGACCAAAAGCCTCCCATAAATTGACCAATGATAATCAAAGAACTGGAAATCATAAAATGGGCTTGTAATGTTTCTCTGAAGACTTCTGGTTTCCACTCTCGCATCGTGCCATAAATAACAATTGGCACGCCATTCATATTATAGGCACTACCAAACATCCCTGCTGTAAAACCAAAGGGTAATGACCAATGAGGTTTATTTAGCCATAAATGGACTGTTAATTTTTCAGGTTTTGTTAAAGAATAAACACCATAAATAATTAAGAAAATCCCCAAAATAAAGGTGACTAAAGTGTTAGATGCGAACTTAACCAATAATAAGCCGGCTGGAATTCCCAATAATGAACCCATAGAAAGATACCCTAAAACTGGACGGTCAACATTTCGCCACCCAGAAAGAACGGTTAATAAAGCAACTGTAAATCCACCTAAACCAACTAAAGCAATCGAAGTAGCTAGATTAATTGGCAATAAGGCTAATAAAGGCATACTAACAATAGAATCACCAAAACCAAAAACTGCTCGCATCAATGATCCTAGAAAGATGATACCTACTACTAATAGAATAAGTTCTTTATCCATAAAAAGCTCCTTCCTTTAATTTTATTAAACGATTTAATTCGTTTATTTTCCTTTTCTAGATTATTTTATTTAATCTAATCTAGTTTTAATAATTTATCATACCATACTTTTTATTAGTTTTAAAAAAGCTAATTATTGTAGTACTCACACGCGAAATCGCTAAATTAGTGCAAGCAAAAAAACTTCAATAAATAAAAGACTTTTTTACTGCCTTTTGCGTTAAAGCGGGAAAATGGATAAATTAGCCTCAATTTTCATTTCACTTGTCTATTTTTCCAGAGAATGGACAAGTGAATGAAATATAACCATCAGCTTGGCGATTCTCAACTCAAAATGGATGAGCTTTGTGTTTTACAGCCGTATCTTGTCCATACCCAGCTTTTTAGGTCGTCGAATAGAGTACAGATTGTTTTTTTGCAAAAAAAAAGATAGATTAGTGAGTTTTTAATCACCAATACCTTAAATATTTAGCCTAATGATCTATTCATTGAATAAGAAATTATAAAACTCTATTCTACAAAAAAAATCTTACAAAGCCTTCTTTTTATAGCAAAGCTTTGTAAAATTTTCCGATTATTATTCCTCATCTTTGAGCATTGTAAATGAACCAGTTATTCTTTATATAGAATTCCCTTTTTACCTTATTTAATAAAAAGTTCCCAATACACTTCAGCAATTTAATTTATCTGCAAGTATAAAAGATGGGTTGCGTAATCCTGTCTTATTTATTGCTGCAGAAGTTCTTGATGCAATTGGGTTTAATGCGAGTGTTCTCCTAGTGGAAAGAATGGTTTTCTTTTTTACACTCAGTCATTTCTGGTAGGACTTATTGCGAACTAGTTAAAATACCTATTATTTCCACTAGAAAGATTTGACTACATGTGATAGTCTCTTATTGAGCAATAGTAAGTTCCATTCATTTAAAATCCAAGAAATAAAATCGAGAATACAAAACGTAATTTATTTTCTCGTATCTGATTAGCAAATCTATCCTTTACAAAAAATCTCTATTTTAAAGATACTAAAACGTAACTTTAGAATTTTAAAATGGTACATTAAAGTTAGTCAAATTTTTAAAAAAAGAAAGGAGCGCTTTTTTGTTAGATAAAACAATCCCATACGCAGAAATTTGGATGTACCGTTTACAAGAGCTTCCAGTTACTGAACAAGCTTTACCTGAAGGATTTCACTTTGAATTTTATCAAGAGGGTGATGAAGTTGAATGGGCAGCTATTGAAACAGCTGTTTTTGAATTTGAGAATGAGACACAAGCATTAAATTATTTTAAGGAGAAATTTGCACCGTACCCAGCAGAGTTGAGACAGCGAATGTTATTTGTTACAGATTCTTCCGGAAAAAAGGTAGCAACCTGTTCAGCTTGGTGGAAACAATTACCTAACGGCGATCGTTACCCTCTTACCCATTGGGTAGCTGTAAAACCAGACTATCAAGGAAAAGGTCTCGCAAAAGCAATGATGAGTCGTACTCTTAAGTTGCTACAAAATCTTGAGGATACTTCTCCTACTTATCTGCATACACAAACTTGGAGTCATGTAGCTATTTTGTTGTATCAAAAATTAGGATTTGAAATTTCAGATAAAAACTTAGATGGAAGTTACAATCCTGATTACAAAAAAACGATGACTATTCTGGCTGAATTAGAGAATACACCTAAAAAAAGTTAACTTAGTTAACCTAACCTTTAAAGTTATTATTTTTTCTGTTTAGGCATTGCTTTCTAATAATCATTAGAATTATGCTTTGAGAACACCTCATAAAGATTGCTCCCTGTAATGTAAATGGATCCTATAAGTCGACTCTAAAAAAAGAGGATTTTTATAGAATCCATTTTATTTTCCTCAAAAATTTCTCATGCTTATGGGAGTCATTTCTTTTATTTACCTTCGCTAGACATTTTAAATTCTTGTTTAATTTCGTTTAAAAGTTCTGGATCTTCAATAGCTTTTAGAATAAACAATCCAATCACTCGAGCCACCTTGAGAAATGACTTTATTAATCAAATCAGATTTCATAATATCGGCAACTTCTTTAGTATGCAAAGGGAAATAATGATCAGATATGGCCATCATTGGATGGAAATCTGGACAGATATAACTTACATTCCCAATATCTGAACTGCCCGCAGCTTGTCCTTGTTCTTCTTCTACATAGGGAAGATTGATTGAATCCATCATTTCTTCAATCGCTTTTGTTCCAGCCTGGTTAATATTCATATTGTCAAAGTCTTCATCAGTTTTCACAGTCGTATACTCTGTTTTTGTAGCAATTGAAGCTCCTTTGATACAGTTCATCACTTTTTCTAACGTACATTTTAAATCAAACTTATCTGAATTACGCATGTTAATAATCATTTCAGCTTCTCCAGGAATAACATTAGATGCTTCTCCTCCTTTTGTAATAATATAAGAAACTCTTGTATCTGGTTTCAGCCGCTGCATGAGCAGGAGCTCCTTTAAAACTAACTTTCATTTCACTTAGTGCAAGGAAATGGACAGATGGGTTTGTTTCATTGGAGTTCATATGAATCATCATTACAAAATCATAACCATCAAATACGCCTGCTTGAGCCATTGGTATTTTATCGCCTCTTGCTTCTTCATTTGGCATTCCAATCAAATCAACTGTCGCTTCAAATTCATCTTTCATTTCCCTAAGAGTTAAAGCTGTAAGCAAACTTAAGCTGCCACTAGCACTGTCCAATACCAGGAAGCGCATCGTATTCCATCAAAATTCCGAATTTAGGTTTTTCGCTGTCACTTTTTGCAATATGAGCTTTAAAGCTTGTATCAATACCAGCAACTTTATCATCTATTTCAATTCCTTTATTTCTCAGTATTTCTGTAATTTTTTTACTGAATGGTATTCTTGACCAGAAATTTCAGGATGTTCAGCTAAATAGTGATTCAAGTGATACGCTGTTTCTTCATTTTTTGATACTGTTTCAAGATAAATGTCTCTTAATTGGTTCATTAAAAATCATTTCTTTCTTTTTCTAAGATAAGATCGTCGCTAATGACAAAACTGAAATATTATGTATTAAAAACTTACAATGAAAAAGCTCCTGTAAGACTCATTTTTCCAACAAAGATTCATGAAGATGAAATTAAAGAGCCATGTTTACAATCATTTATTCATCACGTACGAAATTTAAATTTTTTATAAACTTTTTGTCATCGTTATCTTTAAAAATTTATTTCACACCTAACACTTGAAAAGAGAGAACCCTTATCTAAACTGGACCCTCTTTTTTTTACATTCTTTAATGCGATTATACTATAAAGTATTTACCTTAACTAGCAATTGACTCGTGTACGTAGATTTCAAACCTTATTATTTGTTCAATTAGAAATTAACATCCTTCTTACTGTTGGTGGCTATGTTATAATTAAATATAGAAATTTTTCTTTGGACAAAGGAGGACAAACACAATGAAACGATGCGACTGGTGCGAAGGAAATAAACTTCTTACAGATTATCACGACAAAGAATGGGGAGTGCCTGCTCACGCAGATAAAGCCCATTTTGAATTTTTATTATTGGAATTGATGCAAGCTGGATTAAGCTGGCAAACTATTTTGAATAAAAGAGAAAACTTTAGTCTAGCTTTTGATGACTTTAATTACAAAAAAATAGCTCATTACGATGAAGATAAAATAGAAGAATTGCTTAATAATGAAGGTATTATTAGGTATCTAAAGAAAATTGAATCTGTTATTAACAATGCTAATAAATTCATGGCCATTCAAAAAGAATATGGAAGTTTTAACAGTTATATATGGAGCTTTACAGATTACAAACCAATTATAAATCATTATGAAACAACAAAAGAAGTCCCAGCAAAAACGGAACTATCTGATTTGATAAGTAAAGATTTGAAAAAAAGAGGATTTAAATTTCTAGGACCTGTTAGTGTCTATTCTTATCTTCAAGCTGTCGGAATAATAAATGATCATATTGATAGTTGTTTTAAAAGAAGCGACTACGAAAAAAAGGATTAGAAACTTTGTTTAACAAAGTTTCTAATCCTTTTAAATTCTACTTTATTTTATGTCATTACTAAGAAAAGTGCTGCTGCTACAACTGCGCCAATCATTGGTCCAACAATCGGAACCCATGAGTAACCCCAATCAGAAGTACCTTTGTTTTTAATTGGTAAAAGTTGGTGTGCAATTCTAGGTCCTAAGTCACGAGCTGGGTTGATAGCATACCCTGTTGCTCCACCTAGTGAAAGTCCGATTGAAACGATTAGTAAACCTACAATCATTGGGTTCATTCCATCTGCAAATGTGTATTGAGAAAATGATAGCAAGCCTAACACTAAAACGATTGTTCCAATCATCTCTGTGACAAGGTTAGCTGGATGATTTTTAATTGCTGGTCCTGTTGCAAATGTTCCTAAAATAAAGCCTTTGTCTTCTGTTGCTGCAAAGTGATCAATATAAGCCAACCAAACTAAAACAGCTCCAACTATTCCACCAATTATTTGTGCGATAATGAACGGTACAACTAAGCCCCAACTAACATTACCTGACACAGCCATTGCTAGAGTTACTGCTGGATTTAAGTGTGCTGGTCCCATGAATCCTGAAACATAAACAGCAATCGTTACTGCTGCACCCCATCCTAAAGCAATAACAACCCAACCTGAAGCTTCTGCCTTACTCTTTTTTAAGTTAACCGCCGCACATACGCCGTCTCCTAAAAGAACCAAAATTAACGTACCTAAAAATTCACTGAAAATCTGTAATATATCTCCACTCATTCTTATCTCTCCTTTTTCAATTCAATTAGGTCTGATTCATTAATCACTCTGTTTAGCTCAGTGATATGTCCAGATTTTTCTTCTTCGGTCCAGTTAAATCTATTTGCCATCGCTTGGATGACTGGTTCTTTCACTTTGTCTAAGCTGTCACGCATGAACAACATATGATTCGTCCGGCGAACTAAAAAGTCTGCTGGTGTCAACGTCATTTCTTCACTCATTGCATAGTCCAAACTCAAACTTTCACCTAAAGGCAATCCTGGGTAGGCTTCCATTTTACCAACTTTATCAAAGACTTGTGGTGCATTCGTCCCGTATAAATCTGCTAAATAAGTTGCTTCTTCTTCTGATAAGCCTTTATTTATTCCTTCTTCAACTAACTCAGCTAGTCGTTCATCAACTTTTTGTGGATCCATTTTCCCACCTGAAACTTGGTAAGTCTTAGAATCAACTAATGTGTACTCTTTTTGGAACTCTGATTTCAATAGTTTTTGGATTAAAACCAGTGCACCTTCTGCCATTTTGCGGTAATCTGTAATTTTTCCACCAGATAAAGTAATTAACCCATCTTCTTCACGTGTTAAATCACTTCCGCGAGAAACAGCTGAAGGATTATCTCCACCTTCTGATAAAGTACTTTCTAACTTGCTTAATACTCCTTCTACTGCAAAACGATCAACCGTATTTTCTTTATATTTTGTAACTATATCTATCACTTTAGTAAAACTATCATCTGTAATTTTACCGTTATCGCCACCATTATAGTCTGATCCACCATTTGTTGAAATTAATGGACGTAATCCAACCCAACTCGATTCAATATCCGCTAACGTAATCTTAGCAGTTGGGTAACGGTAGTTAACACACTCCAACAAGTAATCTACATCTTCTTGCTCAACTGTTGGATTTAAATAATCACCCTGGTAGTCTGTATCTGTCGTTCCAAAATACGTCTTATTTTCTCTAGGAACTACAAAGAACATTCGACCATCATTCTTTCCAGTATCCAAATAAGTTGGTTGTGGGACAGTTAATCTTTCACTAGCGACAACTAAATGAACACCTTTTGTTGGTCTGATTTGAGGTACAAATTCTTTTGATTTATCTAATTGACGAATTTTATCCACCCAAGGTCCACCCGTGTTGATAACGAGGTTCGCTTTAATATCAAATTCTTCATCCGTTACTAAATCTTTAGCATTCACACCTGCTACTTGACCATCTTGATTGTAAATAAATCCAACCGCTTTTACTCGACTAAGCATGTGTCCACCGTCAGCTGCTGCTTGTTTGATATTTTCAATAACCAATCGTGCATCATTGTTTTTAAAATCAAGATAAACACCGCCTCCAAGTAAGCCATCTTTTTTCAAGTAAGGTTCTCTTGTCAATACTTCATCCGCTGTTAATGTATAGTTTGCAAACTTACTTCCAGTAACATTGGCTAATTGATCGTATAAATCCATTGCCACTTTAACAGAGAACATATTGAAAGTAGAGCTAGCTTCATCATAGATTGGCAAAAGCATTGGTGCTGGTTTTGGAATATGCGGTGCAATACCTTGAACAACTGCACGTTCTGTTACAGTGTCCGCTACTACTTCGACATCGAAGTTTTTTAAATAGCGGATTCCACCATGCACGAGTTTTGTAGAGCGGGAAGAGGTCCCTTCAGAGAAATCTTGCATCTCTATTAAGGCAGTGTTCATGCCGGCCGCGCTCGCTTGCAGCGCAACACCAGCACCTGTAATGCCCCCTCCAATAATTAATACATCTAATTGTTTCGTTTTGATATTCTTGATTGTTTCTTTTCTTGTTTCACTTGAAAAAGTCATAACCTTTATTTCCTCCTTTTTGCCTAACGTTATTTCGAGGTAGGTTTAAACGTTTGTGTAGCTGCAACAGCTTGTTTCCAACCGGCATACAACTCTTCACGTTTTTCTTCTGGCATAGATGGTTCAAATGCTTCGCCTGCTTCGTAAAACTCTTTTAACTCGTCTAAGTCTTTCCAGAATCCGACAGCTAATCCTGCTAAGAACGCTGCACCTAAAGCAGTTGTTTCTAAATCGCGCGGTCTTTGAACCGATGAATTTAATATATCTGCTTGGAATTGTAATAAGTAATCATTGTGAGCTGCCCCACCATCAACTTTTAGTAAAGGAATATCAATTCCTGTATCTTCTTTCATTGTGTCAATAACATCTCTAACTTGATAAGCAATTGATTGTAACGTTGCTTTAACAAAATCAGCTCTTGTTGTTCCACGCGTGATTCCAAAAATAGCGCCACGAGCTTTAGAATCCCAATAAGGTGCTCCTAAACCAGTGAATGCTGGTACGATAAATAGTTCATCATCACTTGTCGATTCCATCGCGATTTTTTCTGATTCACTAGCGTTTTTGATTATTTCTAATCCATCTCTCAACCATTGAATAGCAGAACCCGTTACGAACACACTTCCTTCAATGGCATAATAAACTTTTCCGTTTATTCCATATCCAATCGTAGTTAACAAATTGTTTTTAGATAACGTAGGTGTTTCACCCGTATTCATTACGATAAATGAACCTGTACCATATGTGTTTTTAACCATTCCTGGTTCGAAAGCCATTTGTCCAAATAAAGCAGCTTGTTGGTCTCCAGCCATTCCTGAAATGGGAACTTCTCCTCCGTAAAAATGGAAACTACGTGTGTGGCCATATACTTCAGAGTTCGAACAAGCTTTTGGTAACATTACTTTGGGAATATTCAATAAATCTAAAATCTCTTGGTCCCATTCTAAATCATGAATGTTAAACATCATTGTTCTACTTGCATTTGAATAATCGGTTACATGTGAACCACCATCTGTTAGTTTCCATACTAGCCAGCTATCAATTGTTCCAAATAGCAATTCGCCTTTTTCAGCACGTTCTTGTGCACCTTCTACATGGTCTAAAATCCAACGAACTTTTGTTGCTGAGAAATAAGCATCAATAATTAATCCCGTTTTTTTATGGAAGAAATCAGCATAACCATCTTCCTTTAATTGATCAGCAATTTCTGAAGACTGACGAGACTGCCATACAACAGCATTGTAAATTGGTAACCCCGTTTTCTTGTCCCAAATTACAGTAGTCTCACGTTGGTTTGTAATCCCAATACCTGCAATTTCAGTTGGTCGAATACCTGATTCTATAAACGCACCAGCAATAACAGACTGAACAGAGTTCCAAATTTCATTAGCATTGTGTTCTACCCAACCATCATTTGGAAAGAATTGTGTAAATTCTTTTTGTGAGCTTCCCACGTTTCTTCCATTTTTATCATATATGATTGCTCTTGAACTTGTTGTACCTTGGTCAATCGACATAATGTATTTTTGTTCTGTCATTTTAAAACCCTCCTATTTTCTGAAAGCGTATTCTTTTCTATGTACCTATACTAATCTGTTTTCTTATCAAAATACTCCCAAGTTTTTTCATTTGTTTTTATTTTTTTGGAAGTTTTTTAAAAGAAATCAGTCATACCAGCGTTTAAGGTGATCATAGAAAAGTATAAACTTTATAATTTTTCTTTTTTTCATCTCTTTTTTCAAAGAAACTAACGTTTTATTGCCGATAAAGCCCATACAATTTTTAGTTGAATGGACTTCTTAAGGCTACTTTTTATTTTATCGGCTTGTTTATAAAATTTAATGTTTAGATAGGGAAACTTATTTAATTTACTCTATATTTTCAATTTATTGATGCGAGATTTAATTTGAATCATGTCAAATTGCGAATAAAATTCTGAGATAATGTAAATTTCTGTTGCTTTCATATAGTAATTTGATGAAAAATTAGTGGTTATGACTAAATCATAGGTGTGATTTTCTCGATATTCTTCAACCGTTATACCAATAATATTTTTTAAATTTAATAGTAACGTTTGCGTCAAAAACTCCGCATGCATATCCATTAAGTTCAAGTCAATCCCTATTAGTAATTCTTTTGAAATATTAAAATCAACAATAGATAACGCAGTCGAATACTCTAACAAGGTCAGCCTTTGCAGAGAATCTATTGGAGAATTTATTTTCCCAACCGTTTCTAATGCCGTACTTAATAATTGTCTAGATAATTTTTCTAGATTTTTCCCCCACACTTCACTTTCTTTTGCTGTGAATTCTGACGAATCATTCATTTCTAATGCTCCTTCAAAAAAATACAGTGTCCCGTTAATTTGTGATAGGTAGAAAGTGATTTTTCTTTCTAGTGCAATGGTTGGTTTAGTCGGAAGATAATACAATAAAATTGTTTCTCTTAAAAGAGTGTCTACTAAAGCTGTTGGCGTTCTACGACTTCTAACCAAATCATAGTTAATGAAATCTTTCTCTGATAAAATGGATTGAGAAGTTAAAAATATAAAATGAATCATACTTTCTTCTTCTTCTACCTCTATAGAATAGCGACTAGAGTATAGAAGAATTAATTGTCTAACTTGTTTGTATAAATGATCATTTTTATAGGGTTTCATTTTTTGTAGTATCGTGTTGTGAATTTTTTTAGTCATAGCTGTTCGTTTTTTACTAATAGCAAACCATAAGCTTACACGCATTCTACTAAAGGAACTAATTTTAATATCTAACTCTTTTTCAAATCCATTTATTAAATTTTGATTTTGGCTCGTTAGTATAGCCTTTTGGAATTCTTCATACGGTGTTAGAAACCAATATACTTGAAAATAAAAATAACGAATTTGCAATTCTTCACCTTGCAGTTGTCCATTTTTTATTTGAATAGAGAACTCTTTAAGTAAAACGTTGAGTTCTTTAATTTTTCGAAACAAAGAAGATTCACTAATAGAAAGGTCACTAATAATCTTTACTACTGTGAATTCTTGATACTTAAAGATATAATCAATTAGCTGGTACTTCAACGATTGTTTAACATAACCGGCATACACGGTTTCAATTGAAAGGTGATTGTTTAAGAACAATTCTACCCATGAACCATCTAACTCAACTCGACAATCTACATGATAGTCTTGTAAATGATCGTTGATTTCTTCTAGATAATTTTCTAATGAAGCTTTGGATACTTTACTGTCTTTGCGTAAATTTTCGTAAGATATTTTTCCTCCTTCTTTTATTATTTTTTTTAAAATACTCAGTTGAATGGCTTCTTTTTTTTCTAAAAAATCTTCAATTTTCATCCTATTTACCTAATCTTTCATCAAGCCGAGTTGATTGGTTATATCATAAACAGCAGTCCATGAAGCATGGAAAAAATAATCTTTTTGGGCTAATTCAGTAACGGTCATTCCCATTTGAATACTTAATGATAACGTATTTATTTTTTCTAATATATCTGCTTTCGAAATCAATTGTGCACCTAATATTTTTCCTGAGACATCATTATAAATGAGTTTGCCATGAATGAGGTCTTGCTTATGAAACAAAGAGGCTGGCTGAGTAACATGATTGACCGCTATTTCTTCATCAAAAAAGATGCTTTCTGTTTCTGTCATTCCTACGCTAGCAATATAATATCCAAAAACTTTGGTCCCAATCGTACGAGCAGTCCCAATAAATTTAGTTTGAGGTTTTATTAAATTATCTACGACAACAACCCCTGTTCGAACAGCATTGTTTGTCAATGAAATATAAAAAGTATCCTTAGATAAACTAGATGGCATCTGAATAGAATCACCAATTGCAAACACATTATCTACTGACGTTTTTAAATACTCATCCACAAAAATAGCCCCATCTTCATGACAGCGCACTTTAGTATCAAGGTACGGGATATTCGGTTTCACGCTTAACGCAAAAACAGCACAATCACTTTCTACCTTAGAATTTTGAGTTTTGAGAATCAAGCGTTCTTCAACTTCTTGAATTGCTTTTACCGTTTCATTAAAATGCAAAATCACACCTTGATTTTCCATTTCTTTTAAAAGAGGTGCTATCATTTCTGGATCAAAATATTTCACTAAAATCCCATTCATACTTTCGATTAGTTGAACGTGTTTCTTTTGATTGATTAAACAATCTGCCATCTCAATACCTATTTGGCCGCCACCAACTATCGTAAAATCCTGATTCGTCTTTACTAATTCTAAGGCAGCTTTCGTTTTTTCCATTGTTTTATATTTTAGTATTCTGTTTGACTCAATTCCTTCAATTCGATAAGAATTCTGGACTGACCCTGTTGCTAAAATCAACTTATCATAAGAGATAACCGCTAATTTATCCAGCTTTCTATAAGTTAATTGTCGGTTACTCGTATCCATATTTTCAACTGTCGAATCTAATTGAACTTGAATATTTCGTTTTTCTACTTCTTCTACCGTTATAAAATAAGCTTCTTTTACATTTTTGATTGTACCATTTAAGATACCGTGTAAAGCCCCTGGGACAAAACCAATATTCCCTTCTTTTTCAAGTAGTGTAATCGTTGCTTTTTCAAATTTTTTACGTGCTGTTAAGGCCGCAGTTACCCCTGCAAATGAACCTCCTACAATAACAATATGCATGCCAATCCTCCTTTGAAATCTCCCTAAATAAGGTAGACTAGTCTATTTTTAATTGAGTTTTCAAGCCTTCATGACCTTTTTAAACAGGTGATGAATCCGACCTTTTAGAAAAATCTTCACGTTTAACCAAAAATACGTTATTGTAAACGAATTCAAGAAAAAAAACACTAAAAACGAATTGATTTTAGGTTTACTTGTTCTAGTTTTTAAAAGCATAGACTCATTCCTCTATCCTAATTTTAAAAATAAATAGTAAATAGCGTTGACGGGTCCTAGTTAATATGATAGTTTTATAGCAATAACCTTTAACTTAAACCGAGAGTTTAAAAAGGACGCGCAAATGTGAGTATTTTTACGCCTTCCTTTAGGGAAAGGTGTATTTTTTTATGCAATGAGCTACCTTTTAACTATGTTCAGTGAGACAAAAAAAGGAGGAAGAAAATGAAACATTTAATAGACTCAATGGATCTATCTATTGAAGAATTAGAAGAATTATTTACGTTAGCAAAAGATATTATCAAAAATGAGGATCGTTATCGTTTTGTATGTGAAAAAAAACTTATGAGTACACTTTTTTTTGAACCAAGTACCCGAACAAGATTTAGTTTTGAAGCGGCTATGTTACGACTTGGTGGAAAAATCATTGGTTTTTCTGAAGTAAGCTCTAGCTCCGTTTCAAAGGGAGAAAGTCTTCCCGACACCATCCGCACAGTGGGTTCTTATGTTGATTTAATCGTTATGAGACACCCTAAAGAAGGCGCTCCAAGATATGCTTCTTTAACATCTGATGTCCCTATTATAAATGCCGGAGATGGAGGACACCAACATCCCACTCAAACCCTCACAGATTTATTAACCATTCAAGAAATAAAAGGACAAATAGAAAACCAAACAATTGGATTATGCGGAGACTTAAAATTTGGTCGAACTGTTCATTCGCTGATAAAATCTCTTTCAAAATACAAAGGAGTTAAACTCATTCTCATCTCCCCTCCTGAACTAAAAATACCAGAATACATTAAAAAAGAAATTTTAATAAAAGAAAACATTCCATTTGTAGAAGTTGAAACCCTAGAAGAAGTTATGAATGATATTGACGTACTTTATATGACAAGAGTACAAAAAGAACGATTCTTCAATGAGGCTGACTATGTTAGATTAAAAGATACGTATATATTAGATAATAAGAAATTACTTTCTGCTAAAGAAGATTTAGCTATTCTCCATCCTCTTCCTAGAGTAAATGAAATTAGTCCAGAAGTTGACTCTGATCCTAGAGCCGTTTATTTTAAACAAGCGAAGTATGGAATGTACGTACGAATGGCACTTATTATAAAAATGTTGGGGGCGATTTAATGCTTTATATTGACAGTATAGCCAAAGGAATCGTTATTGATCATATCAGTCCAGGCCATGGTTTCAGAATTTTCCAATACTTAAAGCTAGAAAAATCTGATTACACTGTAGCTCTTATTATCAATGCACCAAGTAAAAAGAAAGGAAAAAAAGACGTTATAAAGATTGAAAAACATACCGATTTGGATTTAAGGATTATCGGTATTATAGATCCAAATGTAACAATCAATATTATAAGAAATGAGAAAATAGTAGAAAAAATACAACTGTCTCCTCCAGAGAAAGTTGAAGGCGTTATCCAGTGTAAAAATCCTCGTTGCGTTACATCTTCAGAGAAAAATGCCATTCAAACTTTTAGTCTCTTAGATAAAGAAGAACTTAGTTATAAATGCGATTATTGTGACACTATCTACAATTGGGAATCTTAAACGCAATACTAGTAGTTTTTATAAGGAGGTATGGATAAATGAAGAAAGGCTTTGAATCTCTTAAAATCGTATCACATAATGAAATTTCTACTACTATCTTTGAAATAAAACTAGAGATAGCAAACACAGACGCGATAAAACCTGGACAGTTCTATATGATTCGAGGCTGGGAAGCAACTGATCCTTTTTTACCAAGACCACTTAGCGTTGCTGGTGTCGAGGATAATCTTTTAACTTTTCTATACGAAATAAAAGGTAAAGGAACACATCTCATCTCTAAGCTTAAACCAGAGGATACTTTGGACGTACTAGGGCCACTTGGAAATGGTTTTACTCTAGAAAATAATAAACGGATCGCTTTGATATCTGGTGGAATTGGCATTGCTCCTATGTTGTATCTACTAGAAGAGTTAAATGGGGAAATCGATTTTTATGCCGGCTTTAGAAGTGATGTCTACTGGACAGAGAAAATTGAAGAACAAGCAAGCAACGTATTTCTCTCAACTGAAGATGGCCGTTTTGGTCACAAGGGTTTTTGTACAGATCAGTTTGACCCATATAAATATGACCTTGTTTTTACTTGTGGACCGGTTCCTATGATGAAAAAGGTTCTTAGTCTTTGCGAAGGTATCGTACCTGTTCAAGTATCAATGGAAAGTCGGATGGCTTGTGGAATAGGAGCATGCCTTGGATGCACAGTAGAAACCTCTAGTGGTTTAAAGAGAGTATGCAAAGAAGGTCCCGTTTTTGAAGGAAAAGAGGTCTTGTTTTAATGCCTAACTTAGAAGTCACTATTCTAGATGTTTTATTTAAAAATCCAGTTATAACCGCTTCAGGAACTTTTGGCTTTGGCAGAGAATATGCTGAATATTTTGATCCGTCTCTTCTTGGTGGAATCAGTACAAAAGGTCTTACATTAAATAAAAAAGATGGCAACAAAGGTATTAGACTCCACGAAACGGCTTCTGGTTTGTTAAATTCAATTGGTTTACAAAATCCAGGAGTAGATGCTTTTATCCAGGACGAACTTCCTTTTATGAAACAGTTAGAAACAGTCATTCTTGCAAATGTAGGCGGTGGTTGTCTAGATGATTATCTTAAAGCAGTCGAAAAATTAAATGATACAGCTATCGATATGATTGAACTGAATATTTCTTGTCCAAATGTCTCGTCTGGTGGAATGGCTTTTGGTATAAAGTCCGTAGATGCAGAAAAAATCGTTAAAGAAGTAAAAGCTATCTGTAAAAAACCGTTAATCGTAAAATTATCTCCTAACGCAGAAAATATTGTTCAGATGGCCGAGTCTTGCGTTCATTCAGGAGCCGATGCCCTTTCTTTGGTAAATACGTTTAGCGGAATGGCCATTGATATTTTAAAAAGAAAGCCTGTGTTTAATAATACTATTGCTGGTTTATCCGGTCCATGTATAAAACCCATCGCCCTTAGAATGGTCCATGAGGTCTCAAAAGCCGTAACTGTTCCAATTATCGGGATGGGCGGTATAATGGACTACCGTGATGCCATAGAGTTTATCATGGCTGGAAGCGATCTTATCCAAATTGGAAGTGGTAATTTTATAAACCCAATGATCAGTCTCGATGTTATAAATGAAATAGAAGCATTTATGGATGAGCAAGGAATTAAACAGTTAAGCGAGATTAAGGGTATTGCTGGAAAAGAATGTTTCTTCAACTAATGTAGAATTCTTTCCATTTTTCTATTCATTATTGACTTCTATTATTTTAAATTCACTAAAAAAGTTGTTTTCTGGCTCTTCTTACTTTCTTTGCATAGAAAGTAAGAGAATCTTGGAAATAACTTTTTTAACTTTACACGTTCTCTCTTTTTATAGTATTAGGATTTTGAAAAATCATTCCTAAAAGGTTCAATTAATTTAAATCCTTTACATTTCTTATAATATGTATTATATTTATTTAGCGAACAATTGACTAGTCAACAATTGATTAATCAATCACGGGTTTATTTTTTGAAAGGAGCATTACTATGGATTTAAGAGAGATTAGTAAGCTATTCTATAGCATAAAAATTTCAAATCAAGAAACGACTTCTTTTTTTGAAAAAGAAACGGGTTTTAGTCTGACTAGGTATGAAATGATGATGTTTATTAAAGAGAAAAAGACCTGCTTACAATCAGACATCCAATCAGAGTTAAGAATAGATCGAGCTGCCGTTACTAGGCACCTAAAAATATTAGAAGAGAAAAATTATGTAAAAAGAGAACGAAACGCTCGCAACAATAGAGAAATTTTTGTTCAAATAACTGAAGAAGCTTTATCTGATTTAGACCACTGTGAGAAAAAACATAATTCTCAAAAAGAACCATTAAACATTTCACTTAACAGTGATGAAGCAGAACTGCTAGCTAATTTATTAAATAAACTAATTAACTAAGAAGAAAGAGGTACACACTATGAAAAACACTGTAAAAAATAATGATTTTTCTAATATTCTATTTGAAAGAAAATCTATTCGTCTATACAATAAAGAAATAAAAATTCCTCAAGAAGAAATGTTAGAAATGATTCAAGAAGCAACAACAGCTCCTTCATCTGTTAATATGCAGCCTTGGCGTTTTGTCGTGGTTGAAAGCGAAGAAGAAAAACAAAAGTTAAAACCTTTAATCCGTTTCAATACTCCTCAAAACGACACTTCATCTGCAATGATTTTAATTTTTGGTGATATGGAATGTTATGAATACGGAGAAGAAATTTATGACCAAGCTGTTCAAGAAAATAAAATGTCTTCTGAAGTGAGAGATCAACAGTTAGAAGCCATTATTCCCTATTACAAAAACTTTTCAAAACAGGAAATGAACGATGTTGTAAAAATCGATGCTAGTTTAGCTGCCATGCAACTAATGCTTGTTGCACGTAGTCATGGATACGATACGAATGCCATTGGTGGATTTGAATCTGATTTATTAGCTGAAGCATTTAACCTAGATAAAGACCGTTATGTACCTGTACTCATTTTATCTATTGGTGAATCGATTGATGCTGGTTATCAATCCGTACGTTTGAACGCATCAGCATTGACAACATTTAAATAAAAGGAGAGTTTCATACATGAAAATAATTAATGCTACTTTTTATATTTTGGAAAATAAAAGAGCGGATTTTTTAACTGATATAAAAGCTCTAATTGAATCAGCTAAACTAGAAGCTGGCTGTATTGACTACCACCTTTACGAATCTATTGAAGAAGCAAATAAGTTTGTGATGGTAGAAAGTTGGGCAAATCAAGAAGCTATTAATGAGCACAATAAAAATCCTTTATTGCTTAACTTGTTTAAAAATATAGCGCATTATAGTTCAAAACAACCTATTATTAAAATTTCTACTCTAGAAGAATAAACTAGTACAGACTAAAAAAAGTTCTTAGAATAGCACCTATTCTAAGAACTTTTTTTAGTTTATTCTAAAGCAACATTTTGTCACTACTGCCCTTTTTCTATTTCTTACTTATGTAATCCACCCTTGAAGTTTTAAAAATTTCCAAGAGTT
>JAVWJE010000020.1:0-23695 GCA_036639135.1 Carnobacterium sp.
CTGTTCGTAAAACGTTTACTCTAAACAAAGACCAAAGAAACAATAGAATAAAGAAAAGCTCTAAAATAGAATAGAATGATAAGACCCACCATGGAAAATTCCCCGCTTTTCTTGCTAACCAGTAAAATTGTAAAAAATAAAGTAAGGTTAACCCGATTCCTATTATTGTACTAAATAACAAGTTAGAGTATAAACCATATCCTATTAAACCAACTGTTAAAAATCCACCGCTAATCCATAAAATGACTGCTCCTAAAACCAACGGGTGGGTATCTGTTGAACCTATTGCAAAACTTTTAGTCCATCCTTCAACTAATTGATTTAATCCCTCCGGATACATTCTAAATTGAACCTCATCTCGTCCGCTGTAACAATAGACAGGTAAATCATTTTTTTGAAACGCTTTTCCAATAGCTAAATCATCCATAAGCGACTCTTTTATTGCTTCATGTCCTCCTGAAAGCAAGTAGTCTTCACGGTTACAGAGGATACAAGGACCAAATGCTCCTGCACCAGGCAATCGCTCACCTAAAGGAGTAAAGACGTTCATTCCTGCCATAATAACCACGTTAAAGACGACTGACAAGTTTTCATAAAACCTTTTAGCTATATGATAAGGTTGAACCGACAATAGCCCTCGGCCACCTAATTTTTGATAGGTTGCTAATAAAATCGCTAAACTATCGGCATTTTTAAAAGTGGTATCTGCGTCTAAAAATAAGAACCATTCACCAGTAGCTTGTTGAGTACCTAACCAACAAGCCATCGATTTTCCCAACGTATCTTGTTCTTCTTTAGTCACATGAATGATTTTTGCTCCATGCATTTGAGCGACTTCAGCTGTCTTGTCTGTTGAGTCATCATCTACCACGATGATTTCATAAGGTTTCGCATGTTGTTTTGCTAGCGAGAGAAGCAATGGAACAATGCGTTTTTCCTCATTTCGTGCTGGTATTATAATCGAAACAGTCGGGAATTCAATAAATTGATGTTCTTCTTTCTTAATAGTGGGTAAGCACCAAAGCATAAAATAACCGCTTAGTAAGGCTAACATAATAAGAATTACTGAAAACAGTGTCACTAACATCATTTTCTCCTTTCATGAACCATTAAAAAAGCCATTTTCTAAATCTTATTAACCAAGAAATATCTTTCTTATCATAAGGAGGATATTGACGTTTCCAGTCAAAAAAAGTTGCTTGCTTGTACGATACTTTCTCGTAGGTAAATGCTTGAATACTTGATTCCCCGTGGTATCTTCCAAATCCGCTACCTTCCACACCTCCAAAAGGCAAACGTGGATCACCTATATAACGCACCACTTGGTTAACAGAAAAAGCCCCACTTTTTAGTTTCTTTACTTTTTGATAAACTTCTGACTTTGCACTTCCGAAATAATAAACGACTAATGGAGTCGGAAGTTTTTTTAAGTTTTCCAAAAGTTTTTCGGTATCTTTATAAGGAATTACAGGTAAAATAGGTCCAAAAATTTCTTCATTTGAAATTGATGAATCTAATTGGATATCTATTAGGACAGTCGGCTCAATAGTTTTTTTCTCGGCATTACTCCTTCCTCCATACCAAATCGTTCCTTGTTCTATTTTTTGACTTATTTGATTATACTGTTGTCGATTAATTAATTGTCCATAATCTTTATTGTCTAAAGGGTTATTGCCATACAATTGCTGTATCTGTTCTTTTAAACTTTTTAAAAATTCTAGATAAATAGATTCGTGTACATAGATAGTGTCAGGTGCAATACAAGTCTGACCTGCGTTTATCCATTTACCAAAAACGATACGTCTAATCGTTATATCAGAAAGACCTGTACTATCAACGATACAAGGATTCTTGCCTCCTAATTCTAATAAGACAGGCGTTAAGAATTTAGCAGCTGCTTGGTGAACTAAGGTCCCTACCTTTTTGCTTCCTGTAAAGACGATAAAATCCCAAGACAAAGTTAACAATGTTTTGGCTGTTTCGCTGTCACCTTCTATCACAGTTAATTCTGATGGTTCAAAATAATGAGCAATTTTTGTTGCCAGCATACGTGCTGTTGCTGGTGCATATTCTGAAGGCTTAATCACACAACTATTCCCTGCAGCTAGTGCACCAATGACTGGCATCAATGACAAATGAATTGGATAATTCCAAGGACTAATAACTAATATAGAACCATATGGAAGCTTTTCAACTTTACTTTTTTCTCCTGATGATCCTAGTTTTGGACGATAAAAACTTTTTGGGCGCAACCATTGATTTAGATGTTTTAACATATAATCAATCTCATTGAGTAAAATTCCCAACTCAGAAGCATAACTCTCTATTGAGGGTTTTCCTAAATCATCTGATAGAACTTTGAACCACTCTTCCTGGCATTCAATCAACATATTTTTTAATAAAAATAGCAATCGTTTGCGTTCTTGAATAGAATCAACAGAGTATTTGGCTACTCTTTCTCGTTGTTTGTTTTGAATAGACTGCCAAACTATTTTTTCCTGTTCTTTATTAGTTATATCAGTCATCTTTTTGATCTCGTTTTACTATTTTATCTCTTACTTGTTGACCACTCAATGTAACCATTGGCATGCCACCTCCAGGGTTAACTGTTCCGCCCACAAAATATAAATTATCGTAATATTCACTATGTTTGGGGTGTTTGAACCCATGATTCGCTTTACGATCAGACAACGTTCCGTAGATTGCTCCCTTATGTGAACCATAAACACGTTCAATATCATCTGGAGTCCATTGATCTTCGGTCACAATGTGTTTTCTTAAATCTGTTAACCCCATCTTTTCTAATTTGATAAGGATTCGTTCACGTAAGGCGGCATAATCCGCTTGTGTATAAGGAACATCTTGAATATAAGGAATATGAGGCAAAATTTTGATGTTTTCATGATTAGGTAGTGCTTGAGAAGAATCAGTTTTGTTGACATTGACTAAATAGATAGTCGGATCATCTGGTAGTTCATGACGATGAAAAACTTTTTCAAAATTCTTTTTTGAATTACCTGAGAAAAAGAAATTATGATGAGCCAGTTGCGGATACAATCTGTCTACTCCTAAATGTAAAACTAAACCTGAGCTAGCTGGTTCAAATTTCTTTTCAAGTTTTTTTATAAAATGTTCACTTTTGTCTAGTAACTTTTCGTAAGTAGGAATAACTTCCATATTAGATACATAATAATCTGCTGTTTTTAACGAACCATCTGCTAACTGGGCTGATTGGATATTTTGATGCTCATCTACATTTAATTTCACAACAGCTTGATTGTTATGAAAAACAACACCTATCTCAGTTGCCAATTTAGATAGCCCTTCTGCCAACTTATGCATCCCGCCTTTAACATACCAGACACCCTGTGCATGTTGCATGTATGCTAGCATATTAAGGATTGCAGGCGCATCGTAAGCAGAAGAACCCACGTACTTAATATAATAATCTAACATATCTTGCATATGAGGATTGCTAATCCGTTTTTCAATAGCACTATGCATAGTAGAAAAATAATCAAAGCCTTTAAGAGAGTCCACTAATCCATGATGACGAAAAATTTCCATTGTTGTATCTATTCCTTCAGCAAAGTAGCCTTCTTCTGTTAAATCATATAATTCTTTAGAATAAGCCAAAAAGTCTTTGTATTCTGTTAAATCTTTCGAAGAAAGTTCAGGATTATTTTTTGCCATCTTATCTAGGTCACCATACAAATCAATTATTTGTCCATCTGTAAAAAAGGAACGCCATTCTTTTTCCAACCGTTCGATAGGAACGTAGTCAGACATGACTCGACTACTTGCAGTGAATAAACGTTCAAAAATATGAGGCATCGTTAAAATAGATGGGCCTAAGTCAAAACCAAATCCATCTTTTTCTAAACGATTAACTTTTCCACCAAGGTGTTCATTTTTCTCAAATAATTCTACCTTATAGCCGCTTTGAGCCAATGAAATAGCTGCTGAAAGTCCTCCTAAACCTCCTCCAATAACTAGAATGGATTTGCCGTTATGCCCTACATTATTTGTCATAGTCCCAATCCTTTCTGTTTTGTTGCTGAACAGTCTTATTTAATTTTTTATTCAAATGATGCAAATTGTTTTTTAGTTAACTGATAAAGTTTTTGTCGATTAATCAAGGAAACTTTACTTCGCTTAGTGAAACAATCGTAGTCATTTTTTCGAACAGCGTTAAGAATACCGCCGTACACATTGGCTGATAAAAGTACAGAAAACTGACTGTCTCGATCAAAATCAGGTACAGATTGCTGAAATTCAGCGTATAAAAATTCAGCTCTTTTAGCTATCGTTTCCCATACCCTTTTAAAGGCTGGACTAACACTATTTTTTTCAAAGTCTTCTTTTCGATAGTTCTCTTTTTCGAGTAAACTTTCGGGTAAATAAATCCGCTTTATTTTATGATAATCTTCTCCCACATCACGTAAAATATTAGTTAGTTGCAGGGCTACGCCCAAATCAATTGCAGCTCGTGTTAAATCTTTTTTTGTTTGTGTAGCTAAAATAGGTAACAACATTAATCCCACAGAGCCAGCGACATGATAGCTATAATTTTCTAGTTCTTTCAACGTATTTGGCGCTGTAAAATGATGGTCCATTTCTTGGCCTTTTAATTGATCATAAAAGGGTTTGATAGACATATCGTAACAGCTAAAAACATCTTTTAATACTCGCCACACAGGTTTTTCTATTGTTTCTCCTCGTTCAAATAGTTCTAGCTCATTTTTTAATTGATCTAATGCTGCAGCTTGTTCTTCTTTTGAACCAGCCTCATCAATGCTGTCATCTGCTGTTCTACAAAAAGCATAAATTCCATAGATTGCGCGAGCTTTGTCTTTAGGTAAATTGGAAAAAGCGAAATAAAAACTTTTAGAATGCTTTTTAATAATTTCTTCGCATAGATCATAGTCTTCTTTTAATTGTTCATGATTCGTGCGCTCCATTATTTCCCCTCCTTATCTATTACTTGTTATTTATTACTTGTTATTTATTACTTGTTATTTATTATTCGTTATTATTTTCATTGCATTTATTACTTGATAGGAGTCGAAATAATACCTTGGTCATCTAACAATAACTCATCCGCTGCTATTTTAGCAGACAATAATACAATCGGAACTCCAGCTCCAGGGTGAGTGCTGCTACCAGTAAAATAGAGATTTTCGCATTGTTTTGCTTTACTTTGAGGTCTAAAGTGGTTACTTTGAGTTAATGTTGGTTGTAAACCAAAAGTAGCTCCATTATAGGCATTAAATTTTTCTTTAAAGTCAATCGGAGTCGTATAGCTTTCGGAGACAATCTCTTGTTCTATATTCTCTAATCCTTCAATTTTTTTCAATGAATCCAATACCTTTTTGCGGTAATAAGCGATTGTTTCTTCTGTCCATTCATAAGTTGAAGTGGCTAAATCTGATACAGGTATCAATATATAAAGTCCTTCTTTGCCAGCAGGAGCTAACGTAGGATCTTGTTTAGAAGCCATATATACATAAAAAGAAGGGTCTTCTAATATACGTCCATCAAAAATAGCTTCTAAGTTATCATCCAAATCTTGTGAAAAAATAAAATTATGCATCGTGTCAAGCATCTCATATTTCCGATCCATCCCTAGATACATGACAAAACAAGAACAAGAATATTTCATACTATCTATTTTTTTATCGGTGTATTTGCCTTTTGCTTTTTTATCCTTGATTAGGTTTTTCATGGCGTAAGGAAAGTCCGCATTACAAATAACATAATCAGAATGAATTTCTTTATCCGCTAACTTAATGCCATAAGCTTTTTGATCTGTAATCAAAACTTCTTTGACAGCTACATTGTAAACTATTTTTCCACCCAGTTCTAAAAACAAGCGTTCCATTGATTGGGCCATTGTGTACATGCCACCTTTAATAAACCAAATACCATATAACCATTCAATCATAGGAATAATCGAATACAAAGAAGGACCATTTTTAGGCGATATCCCTATATACAATGTTTGAAAACTTAAAATTTGTTTCAATCGTTTATCTTTAATGTATTTTCCAATGTAATTATCTGCAGTGTCAAATGTTCTTAATCTCAAAGCTTGACGAATCATAAGTGGATTATAAAAATCTCTTGCTTTTCTAAAGGGTCGTTGCAAGAAATAATCTTTTGCTATCGTAAAGCGTCCATAAATACTTTGTAAGTAATCCAAAAACCCTTTCGTATCTTCTTCACTAATGCTTTCAAGAGTTTTCGTCATTTCGACTAAATCAGAAGATAACGTTAATGTTTCCTCATTATTTTCACCAAAATAAGCTGTGTACATTGGGTCAATTTTTTCCATAGGGATATAATCATCTGGATCTCGACCAACCAATTCAAATAATTCTCGATAAATTTCTGGCATCATAACAATACTGGGACCTAAATCAAATTGATAACCATCTTTTTCAATTTTATTCATTTTTCCACCTGGTAAGTCTTCTTTTTCAAAAATAGATACTTCATAACCAGCATGCTGTAATCGTATTGCACTTGCTAGGCCTGCGACGCCAGCTCCAATAACGCTTATTGTTTTCTTTTCCATATCTTTTTTGGTCCCTCTTTTCTATTTGAATGAAGCGTGTTTTGACTAATTAAATTTCTTTACATTTTTCAGATAAATTAAAAAATAAAAAGGCTTTCATTATATAATTGGGTTTTATAAAGATGATAAAATTTAGTGTTAAACCTTCGTTGAGAGAGACTGTAAGGTATCTTATTTCGTGGATTTGATTATTAAATCTTTTTATAATAGGCGTTACATCAAGTTTATCATCAACATGCCGTATTAACAAAATATAGAAACTAAACACTCTTTTTCTCTTAATTCTGAGTATAAACGATTCCTTTTTTTAAGTCTTTTGTTTTGCTTACAATAGACAAGAAGACCCATTAGCTTTTATACAATCTAATGGGTCTTCTTATTAATCTAGGTTTAAGAAACATTAAATTTGTGACCAAATATCTTCTAATACATTTGTTTGATCACGATCTGGACCTACTGAAAAGGTCAAAATTTGTACTCCAACTAACTCAGAGATACGCTTAACATAATTTTGTGCGTTTATAGGAAGCTCTTTTACTGTTTTACAATTAGTTATATCTTCACTCCAACCCGGTAACTCTTCATAAATGGGTGTACACTCAGCCAGTTCTTTTAAACTTGCTGGGTAATGAAGAATATGTTCTTCGTTTCGTTCATAAGCAGTGCATATTTTGATGGTTTCTAATCCACTTAAAACATCAATTGAGTTTAGCGAAAGATTTGTAATACCTGAAACACGTCTAGAATGACGCATAACTACTGTATCGAACCATCCAATACGACGTGGACGCCCAGTGGTCGTTCCGTATTCTTTTCCAATATCTCGAATACGTTGACCTACCTCATCATGTAATTCAGTAGGAAATGGTCCATCTCCTACACGAGAAGTATAAGCTTTACATACTCCAATGACTTTATCTATTTTAGATGGGCCTACACCGCTTCCTATAGTTACGCCTCCAGCAACTGGATTAGAAGAAGTTACAAACGGATACGTTCCTTGATCTATATCTAACATGACTCCTTGAGCACCTTCAAACAAAACCCGCTTATTCGCATCTAAGGCATCATTTAAAATAACGGATGTATCACAGATATATTGCTTTATTTCTTGACCATATTGATAATATTCTTCAAATATATCCGAAAATTTAATTGGTTTTGAGTCAAACATTTTTGTAAATAATTTATTTTTTTCTTCTAAATTGCTACGTAAACGTTCTTCGAAAATTTCTTTATCTAGTAAGTCTGCGATTCTTATACCAACTCTAGCAGCTTTATCCATATAAGCAGGGCCAATTCCTTTAATAGTGGTTCCAATTTTTTGATCACCTTTTGAATCTTCTTGCAACTGATCTAATTGAATGTGATAAGGCAAAACAACGTGTGCCCGGTCAGAAATACGTAAGTTATCTGTATTTATATCATTCTCATGTAAATAAGCAAGTTCCTTAATAAGAGATTTAGGGTTAATAACTACTCCGTTTCCAATGACACTTATTTTTTCAGACGCGAATATGCCAGACGGAATCAAATGCAATTTATATGTTTTTCCATTAAATTTAATGGTATGTCCAGCATTGTCTCCACCTTGGTAACGTGCAATAATTTCTGCATTCTCACTCAAAAAATCTGTAATCTTACCTTTACCTTCATCGCCCCATTGCGTACCTACTACTACCACTGAAGACATAACATACCTAACTATTATTTTTTAAAATACTCAACTAGTTTATCAGCATTTAACAAATATTTCAATAAAAACACGAATAATAATTAGGAAAAAATCAGTTAGTATTCAAATAAGCGAATAATTATTTTATAAAACAAAAAAAATAAAGTTAAAAACGAACGTTTTCGTTTCTAACTTCATTTTTATCTTTGAGGTATATCTTCAGGATAATAAGATAATGATGAAAACTTATTGTATTCCTTAATAAACAAAAGTTTAACCGTACCTCGTGCGCCACTTCTATTTTTTTCAATGATGACTTCTATGATATTTTCTTGCCCAGCCATATCTGTTTCTTCACCTTCATCGCCTTCTTCACGATCATAATAATCATCTCGATAAAGAAAAGCAACAATATCAGCATCTTGCTCGATAGAACCAGACTCACGAATATCACTTAGTACTGGACGTTTATCTTGTCTTTGTTCTACGCCACGTGATAATTGAGACAAGGCCATAACAGGTACATCCAGTTCTTTAGCTAATTTCTTTAATTGACGCGAGATTTCAGAGACTTCTTGTTGGCGACTCTCTTTTCCAGTTCCTTCAATTAACTGCAAATAATCTATTAAAATCAAACCTAATTCGCCTTTTTCTTGCTTCAAACGGCGACACTTAGCTCTAATTTCAGCTACTCTAATTCCAGGTGTATCATCTATATAAATACTCGCTTTAGATAAGCTACCCATAGCCACAATTAAGTTCTGCCATTCTTCTTCAGAGAGATTGCCGGTACGTAAATTACTAGCATCAATACTTCCTTCAGCACAAAGCATTCGATTTACTAATGATTCTGCTCCCATTTCTAAACTAAAAATAGCTACTGTCTTATCTGTTTTTGTTCCAACATTTTGAGCAATATTTAGAGCAAAAGCTGTTTTACCAACAGCAGGTCTAGCAGCTAGGATAATAAGTTCTTCTTTTTGAAGACCAGCTGTCATCTTATCAAGAGCTTTATATCCTGTCGGTAATCCCGTAATTTCTTCATCATTTTGATATAATTCATCAATTCGCGCTATTGAGGTGTTTAACACTTCTGAAATAGATAAAAAACCGCTTCTGCTGCGTTTTTCAGAAACTTCTAATATACTGCGCTCTGCGTCGTCTAAAATCGATGCAAGCTCGTCTCCTTCATCATATCCCTTTGATACGATTTCTGTAGCTGTTCGAATTAAATTTCTTAAAATAGATTTTTGCTCAACAATTTTAGCATAATGTTCCATATTGGCAGCAGTTGGAACAATCATAGCTAGTTCTGCTAAATAGGCCATTCCACCGACATCTTCTAATTGATTTTTAGATTCCAATGCAT
Organism: Carnobacterium sp.; assembly: GCA_036639135.1. Taxonomy (GTDB): domain Bacteria; phylum Bacillota; class Bacilli; order Lactobacillales; family Carnobacteriaceae; genus Carnobacterium_A. The sequence continues at coordinate 9,622 of JAVWJE010000020.1, forward strand.
TCGTTATGGTCACAATATCAATCGCTTCATTATTATTGTTTAAATCTAACATTGTTTGAAAAATAAGTTGGTGTCCACGTCGGTAAAAATCTTTCGATTCAATAAATTCTAATGCCCCTACAACCGTATCAGGATCTAAGAAAACAGAGCCTATTACAGCTTGTTCGGCTTCGATACTCTGAGGTGGTAAGCGGTCCTGAAAAGCTTCATTTGCCAATTTTCCTCTTCCTTTCAAAAGTACTGCTTCATTACATTACTTTTTTTACGGATTATTGTCCTCATTTTACCCTAATATGCAGATAAATACAATCACAAAATACGAACATATGTTCCTCACGTAGTTGTTACATTAAAAAATGTTTAATCAGTTTTTCTCTGATTAAACATTTTTAGTATGATTTCTTTATTCAGGTAATACGTTTATTGTCATTGTTGCAGTGACTTCAGGATGAATTTTAACGTCTATCTTCATTGAAGTAACTGTACGAATCGGAACATTTAATTCAATTTTACGTTTATCTAATTTGATACCCAATTGTTTCTGAGCTGCTGCTGAAATTTGTTTAGTTGTAATTGAACCAAATAAGCGACCATCTTCAGCTGCTTTAGATTTGATAACAATAGCATTGGATTCTTTTTCTAATAACTCTTTAACTTCTTGAGCTTCTTGTTTGATTTCTGCTTGTTGTTTTTCTTCAGCATATATTTTACCTTTTAATTCACTCAAGCTGCCTGTGGTCGCTTCTTTAGCTAAACCATTTTTTATTAAGAAGTTATGTGCATATCCATCAGCCACATTTTTAACTTCTCCTTTTTTCCCTTTACCTTTTACATCTGTTAATAAAATAACTTTCATCTTTATTCCTCCTCATCTTGGTTAACTACTACCATACGTAATTTTTCTTTTGCTTGTGCAACAGTACAGTTTTCTAATTGAGTGGCTGCATTTGATAAGTGACCGCCACCACCCAGTTCTTCCATAATGATTTGAACGTTGATTTCGCCTAAACTTCGTGCGCTAATTCCCACTTTTCCATCAGAACGTTTTGTGATAACAAAAGCCGCATCGACGTCCGTCATGCCCAACATAGTATCTGCTGTCTGTGCCGCTACCACTGTATCATAAACCTTGTCTTCTTCGCCAACAGCAACCGCCATTTTGTTACTAATAAATTCGATTGTTTTAACTAAATGGCTACGAAGCAAGTAGGTATCTTTATCTTCTTTTAAGAATCGTTGAATTAAAACAGCATCAGCTCCACAAGATCTCAGATAACTCGCTGCATCAAATGTACGCGATCCAGTACGCAAAGAAAAACTTTTAGTATCTACTATGATTCCACCCAACATAGCTGTTGCTTCGATTTTATTAATCGATTCAGCTTCATTTGGTTGGTATTCAAATAATTCTGTAACCAGTTCAGCAGTTGAAGAAGCGTAGGGTTCAATATAAACTAACACTGGTTTTTCTGGAAATTCTTCACTTCTTCGATGATGATCAATAACCACAATATTATTGATTTGACTAACTAATTTAGGCGCTATCGATAACGAAGGTCTATGGTGATCTACCATAACTAGTAATGTATTAGAAGTAAACATCTCTTCAGCTATTTCGGGAGTGATAATATACCGACTGATTGAGTTGTCCTTTTCTACCTCTTCAATTAATTGAGTGATATCTTTACTAATATTATTTGGATCTATAATGATCCATGCTTCTTTATTATTCATTTCAGCAATTCTTCGAACACCCAATGCAGATCCTATAGCATCCATATCTGGATAACTATGTCCTATAATAAAAATTTGATCTGCTTGTTTCATTAATTCTTGCAACGCTTGACTGATTATCCTGGAGCGAACGCGGGTTCTTTTCTCCATTGGATTTGTCTTACCTCCATAATAGCGAGGTTCTCCGTTAGATGATTTAACAACAACTTGATCTCCACCTCTTCCCAGCGCTAAATCAAGATTAATTTGAGCTTGTTTAGCTAGCAAGCTTAAATCACTATTATCATAAGCTAAACCAATGCTTAGAGTTAATGGGAAATTTTGTTTAGATGTTCTTTCACGGATTCGATCAATAATAGCAAACTTATCCTCTTCTATTTTTTCTAAGGATAGTTGATGCATCATTACAATAAATCGATCTTCTGATACTCTTTTCAAATAAATATGGTGTTCTTTTGCCCAGTTGGATAATTCAGTTGTAACAAAATTATTTAAATTAGAGACACTACGATCATTCATTCCTTGAACAATTTCATCATGATTATCTACAAAAATATTTCCAATCACAATTTTTTCATCTTCATATTTAACTTTGATTTGTGCATACTCAGTAATATCCATTAGATAGACTACACGAATATCTTCCTGTACGATAATTTGATAAACGTTATCTCCCCAATGAACTGTTTTCAAGCCTAAAGATTGACTACTTTGAATCACGTCTGCTAACTCTTTATCAACCTCTTTAATCTTTTTACCTAAAACTTCTTGATGGCCAAAATGATTTTGAAGATAAGGATTTGTCCATTGTACTTCATACTCTTCATTAAATAATAAAATACCAATCGGCATTTTGATAAGCGCTTCTTGTTCTCCTCTTTTAATCCGGTATGATAAAGCAGTAATGTATTTATGAGTCTCTATACTGATTTTTTCAGCCAAGTGATACAAAGAGAGAACTGTAATGATAAAAGAAACTAACAAAACTATTCCGACAATAAAATGCACAACAAAACCTAATATGATTGTGACCAGTTGCAATAAACCAATAACAACAGCAAACCATTTAAATTTATTATCATTCAAAAAATTCGGGAGTTTTTCCATAGATAGTTTTTTCATAAATAACTCCTTTTTTATCTATTCCTTTATTAAGCAACAACTTATATTTTAACATGTTTTCTATTTGGATACTAGATACTAGATTTTTTAAAATTGTTTCATGTGAAACAATTTTAAAAAATCTAATGCTTAAATGAAGAGTATATAAAAACAAAAAAAGAACCATGATAAACTATCACGATTCTTTTTGACTATATTATTCAGCAGTGACGAATGGTAATAATCCCATAATACGTGCACGTTTGATTGCGATTGTTATTTTACGTTGGTTTTTAGCTGAAGTGCCACTAACGCGACGAGGTAAAATTTTACCTCTTTCAGAAATAAATCGTTTTAAAAGATCAAGATCTTTAAAATCGATATGTTCAATGTGGTTAGCTGCAATATAATCAACTTTACGGCGCTTACGTCCGCCTCTACGTTGGATAGCCATTTTTTCTATTCCTCCCTTATGTTTCTAATTCAAATTAGAACGGTAAATCATCATCTGAAATATCAATTGGTTGGCTACTCTTCTCAAAAGGATCAGAGTTTCCAAAATCAGGATATTGTGAATTTTGATTCTTAGGAGCTGATTTTTGCGAATAATTATTTTGTGTTTGGTTAGTTGAACTTTGTTGATATGTTTTCGCTGTGTTATCTGTATCATCTGAACTACGACGTTGATCATTAGCAGATTTTGATTCCAACATTGAAAAATTCTCAACTACTACTTCAGTAACATAAACACGCTGTCCTTGTTGGTTATCATAAGAACGCGTTTGAATACGTCCTTCTACACCAATCAATGATCCCTTGCGAGTAAAGTTAGCCAATGTTTCAGCCGTCTTTCTCCAAGCTACACAGTTAATGAAATCTGCTTCTCTTTCACCTTTTTGGTTTGTAAACTGTCTGTTTACTGCTACAGTAAACGATGCAACAGCTGCACCATTTGAAGTGTACCTCAAATCCGCATCTTTAGTTAATCTTCCAACTAAAACAACATTATTAATCACAATAATAGCTCCTTTCAAAAATTGTTTCACATGAAACAATCATAAATTTAAGCTTCTACTTTAATAGTCATATGACGTAAAATATCATCATTGATTTTAGATAGACGATCGAATTCATTGATTGCTGCTGCGTCTGTTGCTGTTAATTTTACGATATGATAAATTCCTTCGTGGAATTTTTTAATTTCGTAAGCTAAACGGCGTTTAGACCAGTCTTTAGATTCAGTGATTTCAGCACCATTATCTTTTAAAATAGTATCGAAACGTTCAATCAAAGTAGCTTTGTCAGCTTCTTCAATGTTTGGACGAATAATGTATAAAATTTCGTAGTTTGTTACTTGGCTCATCTTGACTGTCACCTCCTTATGGACTTTGGCTCATTCATTTGAATGAGCAAGGAGAGCATCTATATATAGATTACTCACGTTTGATAAATATATCATATTATCCAATAAACATCAATACTTTTTTTGTTAGAATTTATTATCTCTTTTCGTGTTAATTAAAAAAATTCTTTTCTTGAAAAAATAGATTTTAAACAAGAGTTCATCTGCTCGTTTAAAATCTATTTCTTTATTCATTATTCTTGATTGCCATCTTCTTCGTCTAGTAATGGTTGTTCAACAATAGGAGTCACTTCAGTAGTTGATAAGTCTTCACTGTCAGTTGTTGTAATAACTGAATCAGTTGATTCTTCTTCAATATCTGTTTCTTCTGCATCTACTTTTGCCATAGTTGAGACAGCTCCATTATCTCCAACACGTATTAAGCGAACACCTAAAGTTACACGGCCTGTTTGTGAGATACTTGAAGCGCTAAAGCGAATGATAACACCAGCATTAGTGATTAACATGATATCTTCTTCACCTTTTACAGTTGTTAAACCCGCTAAGTTTCCGTTTTTATCGGTAATGTTAGCCGTTTTAACTCCTTTACCTCCACGACCTTTAACCGCATACTCACTTGCACTTGTTCGTTTCCCATAACCTTTTTCAGTAATAATTAACACTTCAGATTCAGGTGTTAATAAATCCATACCTACGACGTAATCATCTTCACGTAAACGAATACCGCGAACACCGCTTGCACTTCTTCCCATATTACGTACAGCCGTTTCTTCAAAACTTACTGCATAACCTAAATGTGTTCCGATAATGATGTTTTGTTTGCCATCAGTAACTGAAACTTTCATTAGTTCATCGTCTTCACGTAACACAATTGCTCTGATTCCATTGCTACGGATATTTGAAAAAGCAGAAATACTTGTTCGTTTAACGGTTCCTTGACGTGTTGTAAAGAAAAGATAGCCGTCATCTTCTGCAATACCTTTTATGTTGATAACCGTTTGGATTTTCTCGTCAGAATCAATTCCTAACAAGTTAATGAGTGGTATTCCTTTAGCAGTCCGTCCGTATTCTGGGATTTCATAGCCTTTAGAACGATAAACTTTTCCACTGTTTGTAAAGAATAACAACGTATCGTGAGTTGAACAAGAAACTAAAGTTTCAATAAAATCATCATTATGAACGCCCATCCCTTGAACACCACGTCCGCCACGTCTTTGGGTTTTGAATTCTGAACTTGCAATACGTTTAACGTAACCATTATGAGTCAGCGTTATAACGACTTCTTCTTCTTCAATTAAATCTTCATCTTCAAGACTTAACACTTCTCCGACTAATAATTCTGTCCGACGAGCATCACCAAAGCGATCTTGTAATTCTAATAATTCTGTTTCAATAATAGTATGAACGCGTTCTGGGTTACTTAAAATATCTGTCAAATCAGTAATTAATTCAATCAAATCATTGTATTCAGACTCTATTTTTTCGCGTTCCAAGCCTGTTAAACGGACCATACGCATATCTAAGATAGCTTGAGCTTGTTTATCTGATAAACCGTATGTTTCAATTAACGTATTTTTAGCAATCTCACCTGTTTTAGAGCCACGAATGATGCGTATAATTTCATCTATATGATCTAAAGCAATACGTAACCCTTCAAGAATATGAGCACGTGCTTCTGCTTTTTTCTTGTCATAAGCTGTTCTTCTACGAATAATATTTTCTTGATGTTTCAAGTACTCTTCTAAAATTTCTTTTAAACTCAGTACTTTTGGGATGCCATTAACGATAGCCAACATATTAAATCCGAATGACGTTTGCAAAGAAGATAATTTGTATAAATTATTTAAAACAACACTTGCACTCATATCACGACGGATATCAATCACTACACGCATACCATCACGGTCAGATTCATCTGCTAGGTCGGTTATTCCTTCAATTCGCTTATCTCTAGCCAAATCAGCAATGCGTTCAACTAAGCGGGCTTTATTGACCATATAAGGCAATTCATGCACAATGATTCTTTCTCTGCCAGTTTTTGTGATTTCAATTTCCACTTTTGCGCGGATTATGATTGACCCACGTCCTGTTTCATATGCTTTTCTGATACCTGATTTACCCATAACCAGTCCACCAGTTGGAAAATCTGGACCTGGTAATGCTTCCATCAAGTCAGCAGTTGTTGCATCTGGGTCTTTCATCAAAATATGCAAAGCAGAAATAACTTCAGTCAAATTATGTGGTGGGATATTTGTTGCCATTCCTACTGCAATCCCTGTACCTCCGTTAACTAAAAGGTTTGGAAAACGAGCTGGTAATACTTCTGGTTCGCGTTCTGATCCATCGTAGTTATCCCGGTAATCTACTGTATCTTTGTTCAAGTCACGTAACATCTCTAAAGCCATCCGAGTCATACGAGCTTCCGTATAACGCATAGCTGCAGCGCCATCTCCATCAACTGATCCAAAGTTTCCATGTCCATCGACTAATGGATAACGGTAACTAAAATCTTGCGCCATACGTACCATTGATTCATAAATCGCACTATCACCATGAGGATGGTACTTACCCATTACATCTCCAACAATACGTGCGGATTTTTTATGTGCTTTATCAGGCGTTACACCCAATTCACTCATCCCGTATAATATTCTTCGGTGAACCGGTTTTAAACCATCACGTACGTCAGGCAATGCCCGTGCTACGATAACACTCATTGCGTAATCAAGAAATGATGTACGCATTTCATGGCTTAAATTTTTGTGTTCAATATTCTCTTTAAATTCTTCGACCATTCTTTATTATCCTCCCTCGATTAAATATCTAAGTTCTGAACATAGCGGGCGTTGTCTTCAATAAATTTACGACGAGGTTCCACTCGATCACCCATAAGCATATCCATTACTTGGTCAGCTTCGATTGCATCTTCTACAGTTATTTGGAGTAAACGTCTATTTTCTGGGTTCATAGTTGTTTCCCATAGTTGTTCAGCATCCATTTCTCCTAATCCTTTATAACGTTGAATAACTGGTTTTGGAGCAAGAGGCCATTCTTTTAATAAGTTATCTAATTCCTCATCAGAATCGAGGTAAACCATTTTTTTACCTTGTTTTACTTGATACAAGGGAGGTTGTGCAATATAAACAAATCCAGCTTCTACAACCGGACGCATGTAACGGTAAAAGAGAGTTAATAATAGTGTACGAATGTGTGCGCCATCGACGTCAGCATCAGTCATGATTACTAATTTATGGTAGCGAGCTTTGGAAAGATCAAAATCTCCACCAAATCCTGTTCCCATAGCCGTAAAGAGTGCACGTATTTCTTCATTTGCTAAAATCCGATCGAGAGTAGCTTTTTCAACGTTTAGTATTTTCCCACGAATAGGTAAAATCGCTTGGAATAAACGCGACCGTCCTTGTTTAGCTGAACCTCCGGCAGAATCTCCCTCAACAATGAATATTTCACTGATTTCAGGATTTTTACTAGAACAGTCTGCTAGCTTACCAGGTAAGTTACTAATTTCTAATCCACTTTTTTTACGTGTAACTTCACGAGCACGTTTTGCTGCTAGACGAGCTCTAGATGCTAAAAGACCTTTTTCAACAATTTTTCTTGCTATCTGAGGATTTTCCATTAAAAATTTATCGAAATGAGCGGAAAAAAGACGATCGGTAATCGTTCTTGCTTCAGAGTTACCTAATTTTGTTTTTGTTTGTCCTTCAAATTGTGGATCTGGATGCTTAATAGAAACCACAGCCGTTAATCCCTCGCGGACATCTTCACCAGTTAAATTATCTTCATTCTCTTTTATTAACTTATTGCGTTTTGCATAATCATTGATAACACGTGTCAAAGCTGTTTTAAAACCTGATTCGTGTGTTCCACCTTCATAAGTATGAATGTTGTTAGCAAAGGTTAATAAATTAGAGTGGTAACCATCTGTATATTGTAAAGCTACTTCAACTGAGATCCCTTGTTGTTCGCCCTCTAAAAATATTGGATCTTCAAATAAAACATTCTTATTTGAATTTAAAAAGCCAACGTAGCTCTTAATTCCACCTTGAAAATGATATTCTTGAATTTGAGGTTTTTCTTTTCTTTTATCTTCAATTGTTATTTTCAAACCACGATTTAAGAACGCTAATTCACGAACCCGAACAGCCAATCTTTCATAATCAAATTCAATGGTTTCTTTAAAAATTTCAGTATCTGGCAAAAAATGTACTGTCGTGCCATGACGATCTGTAGTCCCAATAATTTCAACATCGTTTAAAACAGCGCCTCTTGAGTAACCTTGGAAATAGATGTTTCCATTTTTGTGTACTCGAACTTCTAAACTAGATGATAACGCATTAACAACAGAGCCACCTACACCATGAAGACCTCCAGAAACTTTATACCCTCCGCCGCCAAACTTTCCTCCAGCATGAAGGATGGTAAAGACTGTTTCAAGAGCAGGACGACCCGTTTTCTTTTGAATATCTACAGGAATCCCACGTCCATTATCAATAACAGTGATACTGTTATCAGTTTCAACGATGACGTTAATCTCGTCCGCAAAACCAGCTAAAGCCTCATCAATTGAGTTATCTACAATTTCCCACACTAAATGGTGTAAGCCTTCTCCACTAGTTGATCCGATATACATACCAGGTCGCTTACGAACTGCTTCTAATCCTTCTAATACTTGAATTTGACTTGCATCATAATCTTGAGCAATATCATTTTTACTTCTAATTTCTTCAGACAAATTCATTCACTCTCCATTTCTACATGACCATTCTCGATATGGAAGACCTTGGGAGCTTCCAACATTTCTTTTTTAACTCCATCTAGACTAGTTGTTGTTAAAAAAGTTTGAACTTTATTTTGAATTGCTTTTAATAAATGCGTTTGACGTTCATCATCTAGTTCAGACAAGACATCATCTAGTAATAAAAGCGGATATTCACCAGTCATTTCTTTCATTAAATCGATTTCTGCTAATTTAACACTTAAAGCAGTTGTTCTTTGTTGACCTTGGGAACCATAAGTTTGTACGTAACGTCCATTGACCTTAAATTTCAAATCATCTCTATGAGGGCCAAAAAGAGTAATCCCTTGATCTAATTCTCGCTTTTGTCCCTCTTTGTATGTTTGAAGCAAATCTAAGTAAATTTGTTTTTTGTCTTCTGTATTGGATAAAGTATAGGCACAATAATAATCAATTTCTAATCGTTCTTTTTGTTTAGAAATTTCATAATGAATAGGAGCTGCCCAATTGCTTAACTTTTTTACAAATAAAAATCGTTCAGCTAAGATAGATGCTCCATGTTCTGCTAATTGTTCAGTTAAAACATCTAAAAAAGTAAGATTTTGTTTTTTTTGAAAAGCTAATTGTTTTAAATAGTGATTTCGTTGTTTTAATATTCGCTGGTATTGGACCAAATGATGCAAATAAATAGGGCTCATTTGCCCCATTTCCATGTCTATGAATTTTCTTCGAACTGAAGGTGAGCCTTTAACTAAAGACAAATCCTCAGGAGCAAAAAGAATAACATTTAAATTGCCAATATAGGCACTTAATTTTTTTTGCTCCAAATGATTAAATTTAGCCTTTTTTCCTTTTGTCGAAATTGAAATTTCTAGAGGAAAATTAGAGTTCTTTTTTTGAATTCGTCCACTTACTCTTGCGTTATCTTGGTCCCATCGAATTAACTCTTTGTCATTTACTGTTCGGTGGCTTCTTGCCATTGCTAATACATAGATAGCTTCCATTAAACTCGTTTTACCTTGTGCATTTTCCCCCAAAAAAACATTAATTCCTTGAGAAAACGTTACTTGTGCACTTTCATAATTACGATAATTTAAAAGTTGGATATCTTCTAAAAACATTAGTTTTCATCCTTAGTTGTTTTATTAGCTGAATTAACAGATTGAACGAAAAATGTCCCTTCGCCTGGAATTTCTACAACTGTTCCTGGGTAAAGTTTTTTGCCTCTACGGTTTTCTAGTTCATTATCTACTAAGATAGTGTGTTCAGCTAAGTATCCTTTTGCCATACCGCCACTACTAATAATATTTGCATGTTTTAGAAACTGACCTAAAGTAATGAATTCACTAATTATTGTAATATTTTTTTTCATTAAATCACCTGCTTTCATTAAAATAAGCGTGGAGTATAAAAACCACGCAAGTCGCACTTACTTATTAGTACTATTATACCTCTTTTTCACAAAGAATACAATCTCTATTAGAATTTAGATATGGTTGATTACGTTTTAAAAGATAGATACAAAAAGACCTTAAACATGCGAAAGTTGCTTAAAAGTGAAAATAAACCTGTTTTTGGACGATTCAACTAAAAAACTACTTCTCTGACGATTCAGAGAAGTAGTTTTTTTGCCGTTCATTAAAATGTACGAACGGGAGTAATCAATTGAATAAAGGTTTGATCGTTTTCGCTTGGTACTAAAATGAATGGACGAACAGGTGATGTAAATTTAATTTTAATTGTTGTTTGACCAAAAGTTCTTAGTGCATCTTTCATATAATCAGGGTTAAATGACAATTCAATTGGATCGCCACTAACAGAAATATAATCTAATTCTTCTTGAACGTTTCCAATGTCAGGCGAATTTCCTGAAATTTCAACTAAATCTGGGTTAATGGTAATTTTAACAACATTATTTTTACCTTCATGCGATAGCAATGACGCTCTTTCAATCGCACCTAATAAAATATTTGCATTAAATTCGATTTCTGTTGCTGATGTTTCAGGTATTAATCGTTTCGTATCTGGGTAGTATCCTTCTAGTAAACGAGAATAGAAAAGCATATTTTCTGTTTTGAATAAAACTTGATTTTCAGTAATCATTAATTCAATTGTTTCTGAATTATCATCTAACGTACGAGATAACTCGACTAAACTTTTACCTGGAATAATGACATTGTATTTTTTCCCAGCTTGTTCTTCAGTCATCTCTAGAGGAATAATACGCTGGCTTAAACGGTGACTATCAGTAGCAACAGCCAAAATTTGGCCATTTTCTATAACCATGTTAACTCCAGTTAAGATTGGTCGGCTTTCATGAGTAGAAATTGCAATAACGGTTTGTCCAATCACTTGTTTAAATAAGCCAACGGGCAAAACAAATGATTCATTTGTATCAATAACTGGTAAATGAGGATAATCGTTAGCATTTAACCCATTAATAGTAAAAGAAGCTGTTGCTGAAGTAATTAATGTTTGAAAATGATCAAGCACTTCAATATCCATTGTTTCTTCAGGTAATTTTTTTACAATTTCACTAAAAAAGCGTGCTTGTAATACAATGCTACCTGTTTTTTCAATAATTAAGGCATTTGATTCATCTGATACTGGAATGAATGTTTCTATAGAGATATCCGAATCACTACCAGTTAAGGTAATTCCTTCTTCACTAGCCATGATTTTTATTCCTGTCAAAATAGGAATAGTTGTTCTTGAAGAAATAGCGCGCTGAACATCAGCCATGCTTTTTAAAAATGAACTTCTTTTAATTGTAAATTTCATTAAGTAAACCTCCAAAATTATAGTTAATTAATTTAATAAGATCTTTAGTAATAGTAGTAGGGCTTGTGGATTCTGTTGATAAGTGTATTTAGTATATGCCTATCATGGTTTTGCACATGTGGATAAGTTGTGGAAAAAACGGGAACAACTTTTATAGTTATCCACATGTTGGTAAAATCGAATTTACCAAATGACAAAAAGAAAAATAGCTAAAATAGTTTTTTCTCCTCGTTTAAGTTAATTTAATGAGAATAATAAAATGATAGCTGCTTTTAATATAACATTTAATTTAGTTTATTTTTTATCTCTTCTATATCTTGTTTCAATTGATTATCTTTTGTGATAGCTTGGTTGATCTTTTCATAAGCATGAATAACAGTTGTATGATCTTTTCCGCCAAATTCAGCACCAATTTTCGGTAAAGAATTAGAAGTTAGTTCGCGTGAAAGAAACATAGCAATTTGTCTTGGCAAAACTATTGCTTTAACACGTTTTTTGCCTTTCAAATCGGTTAAAGAAATTTGATAATACTTAGAAACAACATTTTGAATGTCTAAAATAGATAAGATGCTTGGTTTGTTTGAAGGAAGCATACTTTTTAAAGCATCTGCTGCTAGGCTAGTAGTAATGTCACGACTTTCAATAGCTGCAAATGCCTGAACTCTAACTAAAGCTCCTTCTAATTCACGAATATTAGAATCAATTTGTCCTGCGATATAACTCAACGTGTCATCAGGAATCTCCAATCTTTCTGCATTCGCTTTTTTTCGTAAAATAGCAATACGTGTTTCAAGATCAGGTGGAGTGATATCGACAGATAGGCCCCAAGCAAAACGTGAAATAAGACGTTCTTGCAATTTTGGAATCTCATTAGGAAGTCGATCACTAGTTAAAACAATTTGTTTGCGATCATCATATAAAGCATTAAATGTATGAAAAAATTCTTCTTGTGTTCCTTCTTTATCTGCAAAGAACTGGATATCATCAACTAATAATAAGTCCACACTGCGGTATTCGTTTCTGAATTTTTCTTGTGTTTTGTTTTGGATAGAATTAATAAAATCATTTGCGAAAGTCTCACTACTTACGTATTTTACTTTTGCATCTGGATTGAGCAATAACATTTGATGTCCGATAGCATGCATTAAATGTGTTTTACCTAATCCGACTCCACCATAAAAAAACAAGGGATTATAGATGGTTCCTGGTTCTTCTGCAACAACTAATGCAGCAGCATGAGCCATCTGGTTGCCTTTACCAATAACGAAAGTATCGAATGTGTACTTGTCGTTTAATTGAATATCTTTTCTAAAGGAATTTTTTTGTGTTAAAGATTGGCTTTTTTGTTTGCCATTATGATTATTATTTTCTTGTTCATTTTTTATAACAAACAATGGCGAAATTTCGCGACTAGAATACTCATAAATGTTTTCAACAATTCGAGTAGCTAAATTATTTTCCCAATATTCTTTATGCAAAGAAGATGGAACTTCAATAATAATGTTGTGTTCAGTTATACGAACCGGATTTGCACTTTCAATCCAAGTATCATAACTGACCTTTGAAAGAGACTCTTTAAATTTTTCTTTTAAAAAATTCCACAAAGATTGTAAATCATCCAAACAGAGAACCTCCTTTATAAATATGTCTGTTTCATTTTAGCACGTTAATAAAAAGTTTTCCACAGATAGTTTAAACCTGTTGAAAAATCATACCAGCCTTGTAGATAAAGTTATGCACAAGCGAAAATAAACTGTTCATAACTTTTTGTTTTCCACGTCTTTTAGTTTTTAAAGTGGATAAAAATGAAGGTGAAAGATTATTAATACGGGGTTTTTAACAGTTATCCACAGAAAGCGTAAATTCAAATTTTTGATATGTACACATGCTGTTCATTTGTGGATAACTATATTATAACTTAAATTTAATAAAACCACAAAAAAAAGTTATACTGAAGCATGTGGATAATAAAAAGGAGTTGTGGATATCTTTTTTGAAGCTAATTTTCTCGTTAAACGACTATAACTAAAAACTTATAGTCGTTTGTTTTTATAGATTATTCTTCCTATCTAAATAAAAAAGGAAAAAGGAATTAGTTATTTGTATAGCTATAGCAAAAGTAAGAAATTTAAATTTATTAAATCGAATTCAGAAGTTTTTTTAAAAAGATTCAGTAAAAATATGAAAAGAAGGTTTCTTATTTTTTTTATTTATGCTATCATGTTGAAGTGAATGATTAAAACTGTCTTATACTGATAAAAAAATTAATGAGAGATAGTTATCGTAGGAGGTGTATTACGAATGAAAAGAACTTACCAACCTAAAAAACGTAAACGTCA
>JAVWJE010000021.1:0-22555 GCA_036639135.1 Carnobacterium sp.
GAAGATTAATCTTCTAATTGTTTTTTATCTTTGCTATTTTGATTTGATATATGTTTTACCATTTGCTGCTGGGCCTTCAGATTTACCAATTACACCTACTAATACAATAATCGTTATTAGATAAGGAGCAATCTGCAACCAAACACTCGGTACATCTTGAATGATAGGTATATAGTTTCCGATTACACCTAGACTTTGAGCAAATCCAAAGAATATTGCAGCACCCATGGCTCCTAGTGGATTCCATTTACCAAAAATCATAGCCGCCATAGCGATAAATCCTTGACCGGCAATAGTCGAAGATGAGAAATTCAATGAAATAGCTTGAGCTTGAATTGCCCCACCCATCCCACCTAATAATCCAGATAAAAGAACGCCAGCATATTTAGTCATGTAAACATTGATCCCTAAAGTATCAGCTGCTTGAGGATGCTCCCCAACTGATCTCAATCTTAAACCGAAACGAGTTTTGAATAAAATAAACCAACAAATAACTGCAATACCTATTCCAACAAAAGCAGGAGCCGATGTTCCTTTAAAGAAAATAGGTCCTAAAACAGGAATTTTTTCTAATAAAGGGATATTTGCTTTACCAAAATTTTCTGTAATAATATCTGTCTGGCCACGTCCGTCATATAAGACACGTGTTAAAAAGACTGCCAAAGCTGGAGCCATTAAGTTAATAACTGTTCCTGAAATGATGTGGTCTGCTCGTAAGTTTATTGTAGCGACAGCATGTAATAATGAAAATAAAACGCCTATTAATCCACCAACAATCACACCTACCCAAGGTGTCCAATTACCCAGTTGAGGAGCAAATGTTAAATTAAACACTACTGAACCAAAAGCACCCATTACCATAATACCTTCAAGACCAACGTTAACTATTCCACTACGCTCAGAAAATGTTCCACCTAGTGCAGTTAAGATTAGAGGAGCGGAGTAAACCAACGCTGAAGAAAAGACAAGTTGCAATACATTGATAATATCCATCTTATTTTACTCCCCCTTTATTTACTTTGGCCCGCTTATCGATAAAGAAGCGGATTAAGTAATTAGCTCCGACAAAGAAGATGATTGAAGCAATAACAATATCAACAACTTCTGTAGGTACGCCAGCCATTAAAGGCATACTATTGCCACCTATTTTTAAAGCACCAAATAATAAAGCTGAGAATAAAATACCTACCGGATTACCAAGTCCTAATAAAGCAACAGCCATTCCATCAAAGCCAATGGTTGGCATCGCTCCTTGAACAAAGATGTTTTGAAAAGTCCCCATACCTTCCATAGCTCCACCTAAACCTGCCAATGATCCACTAATTAACATGGATACGATAATGTTACGCTTTGTACTCATTCCTGCATATTTAGATGCAAAGGGATTTAAACCAACTGCTCGAATTTCAAAACCAGAAGTTGTTTTTTTCATAAATATCCAAACTATAATAGCCATAATGAGCGCTAAAAAGATTCCAGCATGTAGCGTTGAGTTACTCGTTAACTCTGATAACCATGCCAAACGTAGACTTGCTTCTTCAGGGATACGAGCAGTTGTATCTGACGATTCAGATAGAACATTACGAATTAAATAATTTGACGTGTATAAAGCTATATAATTCAACATAATTGTAACAATCACTTCACTTGTATTAAAGAATGCTCTTAAGAAACCAGCAATACCAGCCCATAATGCACCTGCTAAAGCACCTACAATTAAACTGATAGCTAATAAAATAATACCTGGTATTTCAGGAAATGATAATGCAAACCAAACTGAAAATAACCAACCGAATAACGCTTGCCCAGCAACCCCGATATTAAAGAATCCAGCTGTATAAGCAACCGAAAATCCAAGAGCTGTAAAAATTAAAGGCGTCGCTTGTCTCAATGTTTCTCCAATATAAAATGTATTACCAAATGCGCCATTGACCATCGCTTGGTAGCCTTCGATAGGATTATAACCAAAAGCAAACATAATTAAAGCTCCTAATAATAAACCTAAAATAACTGAAAATACTGGAACCAATATATTAGTCCATTTGCCCTTATTATTCAACGTGAGTCTGCTCCTTTCCCATCTTTTGGCTAGCTGCCGCTCTGGCTTTTTCAAGAGAAGAACCTGCCATAAGTAGGCCTAATTCTTGTTGTGTTGTTTCTTTTGGTTTTACAACTGCAACAATGTTTCCATCGTACATAACGGCAATTCGATCTGAAACATTTAAAATTTCATCTAATTCAAAACTCATCAGTAATACAGCTTTCCCATTATCTCTTTGTTCAATCAGACGTTTATGAATATATTCTATCGCTCCAACATCTAATCCCCGTGTAGGTTGAGCTGCGATTAACAAGGATGGATTACGATCAATTTCTCTAGCAATAATTGCTTTTTGTTGATTTCCTCCAGATAAAGCACTGGCAGGAACAGTTTCACTTTGAGTCCGAACGTCGAATTCATTAATTAGTTTTTTTGCATATTTTTTAATTTCTTTAGGATTCAAAAATCCTTTATTGCTTAGTGGTTTTTTATAATAGGTTTGAATTGAAATATTTTCTTCTAAGCTCATTGGTAAAATCAATCCATATTTATGGCGATCTTCAGGAATATGACCTAAGCCATTTTCCGTAATACTACGTGGTGGTTTATTTTGAATTTCTTCTCCATTCAACTTAATTTTGCCACTTTCTGTTTTCGCCAATCCTGTAATGGCTTGGATTAATTCACTCTGCCCATTACCATCAATTCCTGCAATACCTAAAACTTCCCCAGCTTTCACTTCGAGACTCAATCCCTTTACTGCTTCTAGACCGCGGCCTTCTTTAACTACGATGTTTTCAACAGAAAGAACAACGTCTTGAGGATGTGCTTCTTTTTTGACTGTTTTAAAAGAAACAGAACGACCAACCATCATATCTGCTAATTCTTGTTGTGAAGTCTTTGATACATCAACTGTATCAATACTTTTACCGCGACGGATAACTGTACAACGATCTGCTACTTTTTTTATTTCATCTAATTTATGAGTTATTAGAATAATAGACTTTCCTTCATTCGTTAATGCTTTCATAATCTGCATCAACTCATTAATTTCTTGAGGTGTCAGTACAGCTGTTGGCTCATCGAAAATTAAAATTTCAGCTCCACGATAGAGTGTTTTTAATATTTCTACCCGCTGTTCCATACCAACCGAAATATTTTCAACTTTTGCAGATGGATTGACTAATAAACCATATCTTTCTGATAACTCTTTGATCGATTGTTGAGCTGTTTTTTTGTCTAAAATACCTGCTTTATTTGGTTCACTACCTAAAATGATATTTTCAGTAACTGTAAACTTTTTAACTAACATGAAATGTTGGTGAACCATTCCAATTCCTAATTTATTAGCCATCCCCGGTGAATGAATAGATACTTGTTTCCCGTTTATTAAAATTTCACCTGAAGTCGGCTCTAAAAGACCTGACAAAATGTTCATCAATGTTGATTTTCCTGCTCCATTTTCACCCAATAAAGCATGAATTTCTCCTTTTTTAAGTTGCAAATTAATATTATCATTCGCTTTAAAGGTACCAAATTCTTTTGTTATGCCTTTCATTTCGATAACAAAATTTGTTTCTGACACGATGGACTCACTCCTTTTTAACTGCTTAAATTCATAACTCATTATACGTTATTTATTGATTAGGAGCTACAATGTTTTTATAAGTAGCATATTTTTGCTATAAACACTAAACGCATCTTTATCTAGACTATACGAGAGAATAAAAGGCCGGAATGAACATCCGGCCTTTTATCTTACACATTTAATTTTATTCTTTAACGCGAATGGATTATTTTTTTTCTGGTTTTTGTGGAACTTCAATATCTCCACTAATAACTTTTTCTTTGTATTCTGCAACTTTCTCTTTAACGTCATCCGTTAAGTTACCATCTGTTAAATCAACGCCGCCTTCAGCTAAACCGTAGTTAACCGTTTCGCCACCAGTAAAGTTACCAGCCATTGCTTCGTTTGAAATGTCTTTAACTGCTGCGCCTACACCTTTAAGCGTAGAAGTTAGTGTTAAGTTTCCTGAATCAAATTTGCCTTCAGCTTCTTGATCACGGTCAACTCCGATTACCCAAAGTTTTTTAGTTTCATCAGCATTCATCAAATCTTTTGCTTCTGAGAATACACCGTTACCTGAATCTCCTGCTGCTTGATAAATAATATCAATGCCGCTGCTATACATAGCTGCTGCTAATTGTTTTCCACGAGCTGCATCACCAAATGAACCTACATATTCAACTTTAACGTCGATTTCTGGGTTTACTGCTTTAACTCCAGCAACAAATCCTGCTTCAAAGCGTGAAATAACATCACTTTCTTGTCCACCGATAAAGCCTAATTTATTTGATTCAGTTGTTTCTGCTGCTGCTACTCCTGCTAAAAATGCAGCTTCATGGTCTTTAAATAAAACAGACTCAACGTTTGGTGCATCGATCATGTCATCAATAATAACAAAGTGTTGGTCTTCGTTTTGTCCTGCTACGTCTGCCATTGCTTCTTTTAGTTTATATCCAATTCCAAATACTAAATCAAATTTAGCATTTACGGCACTATTCATGTTGGTTACAAAATCCGAATCTTCATTTGATTGAATATAAGTGAATCCGTCTGATCCTTCTTTTTTATCGTTTTCTTCGCCCCACTCTTGCATACCTTCCCAAGCAGATTGGTTAAATGACTTATCATCTACCCCACCTACGTCAGTTACCATTACTACTGAAAAATCATCTTCACTCTTTGATGACTTTGTTGCAGAATCAGAAGAAGTATCTGAATCACTTGATCCACAGGCTGCTAATGTCGCTCCTGAAATTAATCCTAAAGCTAGAAGACTCATAAGATTGCGTTTTTTCATTAAAAAAACCCCCAACATTTTTTTAGTACAAATGAATTTCGTTCACTTGCCCTCAATGAATATGATAACATCTTTAATTAATAAAATAAACAATTAAACGATGAATGTAAACGTTTTTCAAAAAAAACGTTCACATTTTAATGCTATTCTCATATTTGCGATTTATATCGAATAATTTAATTAGATAATCAAGTTTAACCTATTCTTTATTTTTCTATAAGATCTTCACCTGGTTCACCTGGAACTTCTGTAATGTTAACTTTTCTTGGTTTGCTTCCTTCAGATGGACCGACAATTCCGCGCATCTCCATCTCATCAATTAATCGAGCTGCACGATTGTAGCCAATTCTAAAACGTCTTTGCAATAATGATATGCTAGCGGTTTGCATCTCAATTATCATCTGAACGGCGTCGTCATAAATGTCATCTTGTACTTCTCCAGTAATTGTTTCAGGCTCATCAACAGGCATCATTTCTTCTACATAATTGGCTCCTTGTTGTTGGGTAACATATTCAACTACGCGCTCTACTTCATTATCAGATATATATGCTCCCTGAACACGAACAGGTTTGTTTTCTCCCATAGGCAAATATAACATATCTCCTCTTCCAAGTAATTTTTCTGCTCCACTACTATCAATAATTGTTCGTGAATCTGTTCCACTAGATACCGCAAAAGCAATTCTTGAAGGAACATTCGCTTTAATAATACCTGTGATAACATCAACACTTGGTCTTTGTGTTGCTAATATCATATGAATACCGGCCGCTCGAGCCATTTGAGCAAGTCTAATAATAGCGTCTTCTACTTCATTGCTAGCGACCATCATTAAATCAGCTAACTCATCTACTACTACTACTATAAATGGTAAAGTCGGATTTCCTTCTCCGTTTTCCAAGTTCTTTTCCAATATAAACTGGTTGTATCCCGTAATATTTCGTTGACCACTAGCAGCAAACAACTCATAACGTTGTTCCATTTCCATAACAACTTTTTGTAAAGCTTGAGCTGCTTTTTTAGGATTTGTAACAACCGGTGTCAATAAATGCGGTATCCCATTGTAAACATTTAATTCAACCATTTTAGGATCAATCATCATCAACTTCACTTCATTTGGTTTAGCTTTCATCAGTAAACTAGTAATGATTCCATTAATACAAACTGATTTCCCACTTCCTGTTGATCCTGCTACAAGTAAATGAGGCATTTTCGTTAAATCAGCCATCGCCACATTACCGGATATGTCTCTACCTAAAGGAACCTCTAATAGTTTTTCATTATTTTTTACTTGTCCTTCAATAACGTTTCTAAAGGATACAAGACTTACTTCATTATTTGGAACTTCAATTCCGATAAAAGGTTTGCCAGGAATGGGTGCTTCCATCCTAATATCTTTGGCAGCTAATGCCAAAGCAATGTCATCACTAAGACTCACAATTCTGCTTACTTTTACCCCAACAGCGGGTTGAATTTCATATTTTGTTACAGCTGGGCCAAGATTCGCTTTTGTAACCTTAGCATCTACTCCGAAACTTTTAAATGTTTCTTCGAGTTTCTTTACGTTTCGTTGGATTAAGGCATACTCATTTGTTTGATCTGTTTCTTCGATCTCATTTAATAAACTAGAAGGTGGCAATTGATAATCAACGTTTTCAGGTTCTGACTCAATTTCAAATTCTAATTCTTGCTCATCAGAACTACTTTCTTTTGATTCTACTTTATCTTTTGATTCTGCATTTTTTTGTTGGCTTTGGTAACTATCAATTTCTAACGGTTTCAATTCATTTGATGAGGTTTCTTTATTTCCTTTAAAGTGCTTTTGTTTTCTATCTAAAGAACTTTCATTTGTACTTAATGGCTCACTCATATCTATTGGATCAAGACGTTTCTTTTGTTTTTTCAAATTAGACCATTGTTTACCAACAACAAGTCCAATTTTTTTTGAAATTGCACGTAGATAGTTCAGAAACTGTTTTAATAGATTCCTGATCATTTCTATAAATTTTTTAAAAGATAAATCTAAAATTAAAAAAATACTAATAAACCATAATATACCTACTATTAAATAGGTTCCTATTTGCGCAAACAAAAAATAACTCGTTGAATACATTACTCCACCAATCATTCCTCCTCCTAGAGACTGAACAATTTCATTTTTAGACATATCAGCCATAAAAAAGCGCAGTGAAGCTGAAATAACATTTAAATTTGAATCCATGATTGGAGCAAATAATTGAGCATGTAGCAATAGTAATGCACTCGCATAAGCTATTAATAATCCGATTATTCTTTTATTCTTAAATGGCGGTTCTATTCCTTTTAAAACTAAATAGCCACCATATAGGCCTAATAGCAATGCCGCAAACATAAACGTGTCTCCTACAAAGAAGCGAAATAAGTTAGCACTTAAAATACCAACAAAACCTAATTGAGAAGCTGCAAGCAAGCTAAGTATGATAAATATAATTCCTATAATTTCAATCGAAAAATGTTCTTTTTTATTTTTTTTCTTATAATTCTTTTTTTTCGTTGCCATGATAAACTAACCCCCTTCGGCATTCCTTTCTCATTATACACAAAATAAATAGAAAGTGGAATCCGTGTTTTAGATAGAAAAAAGCTTATGTTGCAACACATCAGGAATAAGCTGATCCGATACAACATAAAGCTTTTTTTATTTCTCTTGTTTTTCCATTGCAGCTTTGAGTGCCAAGGCTAATGGACTTTCTCCTTCTTCTTGATCTTCTTTGTTTACTTTTTGCATTAAACGTTTCGTTTCATGTTTGGTTATTTTTTTATTTTTGGTATTATCCATCTTTTCAGAAATATTGCAGTATTTACATTTAAAAAATTTCCCAGCTTTGCCTTCATGAATTTCCATTTTACGATGACATTGGGCACAACGTTTATTGGACACTTTTGGTTCTTTAAAGCGTTTATACGAACATGTTGTTTTGCAACAAATGAGCATTTTCCCTTCTCGACCACTTCTTTCTTTCAAAAGTTCGCCACACTCTGGACAGACTTTTGTCGTTATAGAATAATCTTTATAGGATTGTTCGCTTATTTTTATCTCTTTAATCAATTGTTTTGTTTCTATTCTTATTTGCTTTAAAAACACTTCTTTTTTTAATTTTCCAGCAGCTATTTGTTCCAATGACTTTTCCCAGTTACTAGTTAATTCGGGTGTGACCAGAGTTGGATTAACTAGTGTTAACAACTGCTTGCCTTTAGGTGAAACGGATAGCTTCGTTGCTTTTCGCTCCATTAATTCACTACTTATTAGTTTTTCAATAATCTCAGCTCGTGTAGCTGGAGTTCCTAGACTATGTTTCTCCATTGCTTGAAGTAAACTAGACTCCGTCAATCTTCCTGGTGCTTTGGTCAGTTCTTTTTTAGCTCTGAAAACAGAATTTTTTATCTGCTCTCCTTGTTTAAAGCGTCTTTTTTCTTTAATAGATTCTGTTTTGCGCCACCCATTTTCTAAAATAACTTCTTGTTTTAATTTAAAAGTAGCATCCGTTGTCGTTAGGAGGTACGTCGTCTGAGCTACTTTATATGCAGGTAGGAATAAGCCGATGAACCGTTCAACAATCATTCGATAAATGCGTACTTCATCTTGATCCATTTTTTCAATACGTGCACGCTCTTCTGTCGGGATAATTCCATGATGGTCCGTAACTTTAACATCATCAAAAATAGTCTCTTGCGTCACTCTTGATCCTTTTTTGATAATACTCTTTACTTCTTCAGCGCCAAATCCACGTACAGCTTGTAAGCGGTCCTTTAACGTTTCCTTCATATCTAAAGTTAGGTATTTAGAATCTGTTCTTGGATAAGAAACAACCTTATGTCTTTCGTAAAGAGTCTGCATCACACTTAACGTTTTCTTAGCAGAAAATTGGTACCGCTGGTTGGCTTCTCGTTGCAACTCCGTTAAGTCATAAGGTAGTGGTGGAAGTTGTGTTTGGATTTTTTCTTTCACTTCTTTCACCTTAACAGTTTGTTTATTTAGTTGACTGACTATTTTCTCAGCTTCAACTTGATCCTTTATTTTTTCTGGCGCACCACTAACTAACGTTGCTATTTGATTATCAAGGTTTAATTGAATAGTGAAAAATGTTTCTGCTACAAACTCTTCTATTCGAGCTTCTTGTTTTCTGACCATTGCTAGTGTTGGTGTTTGAACTCTTCCTGCTGATAAGCTATCTTCATATTTTACAGTTAGTGCTCTTGTCACATTCAAGCCTACTAACCAATCAGCTTCAGAACGAGCAACTGCCGCATCATATAAATCATCGTATTTTTTACTAGGTTGCAGTTGTTTAAAACCATTTTTAATAGCTTTATCTGTTTGTGATGAAATCCATAAGCGTTGAACGGGTTTTTTAAACTTAACATATTTTAAAATCCATCTAGCTACTAATTCCCCTTCACGTCCAGCATCAGTTGCAATAACTGCTTTATTTATATCTTTTCTTTGAGAAAGCTGTTTAATTGCCTTCAATTGACCAGCTGTATTTTTTAACGGTTTGATTTGCATCTCTTCTGGTATCAATGGCAAGCTTTCCATGTTCCATGTTGCCCATTCCGATTTATAGTCTTCAGGCATTTTAAGTCCTAACAAATGGCCTAGAGCCCATGTTACAACTATATCCTCGCCTTCAATGTAACTTTTATTCTTTTTTGTTGCTCCCAAAACTCGGGCAATTTCTTTTCCTACACTTGGTTTTTCAGCAATAATTAAAGTTTTCATACCCATTCCTTTCTTTTCTTCTATCTAAACGAGTTAATGCTTCATTCAATCACTTTAAATTCTCTTACCAACATAACACTGTGAAAAACTTGTATATCATCATCACATTCAAGACAATATCTATTCTGACTTTCATCCCAAAAAGCAGATAGATAATCTTTTTTTGTTTGGTAATTAGGATACTTATTTTGAAGATTTTTAAATGTTTGCTGATACTCATTAAGAGCTTCATCAAATATTTCAAAGGTTTTAATTCGACTTATTTGTTTTTTCCAATCATCAAAAAACCACCAAGGTTCATATTCCCCTTGTAATTCTATTACTTGAAACAATTTTCCCACCTCTATTGAGTTGTAGTATACACTACTCAATTGTATCATATGTCTCTTCGAATAGTTGACGGATTGGCTTACGTCCTGATAAAATATAAGAAATAGGTTTTGTTATAAAAGGAGGGGATTAATATCATAAACCTTTTCCAAAAATTAAAAAGAATGAAATCATCTAATGTTCGTTCAGTAAAAATAGAAGAACTAGGAGGTGAAGCGATGAAAAAAGTGAAAATAGTTGCAATAGGACGTGTTCAAGGAGTAGGCTTTCGTTTTATGACAAAGATGGTTGCTGATCAGATTGGAATTTTCGGTTCTGTTAGAAATCAATCTGACGGAAGCGTTTATATTGAAGCGAATGGGGATCCTGCTAAAATAGATAAATTCATAGAAAAAATCAAACAATCTCCCACTCCTAGTGGTAAAGTAGACGTTCTAGAAGTAACAGAGGACCCTTCATTACCTGAAAGAGTTAAGTTTTCTATAAACAATTGAATTCGTTTCATTTATCCTGTATAGTTGGGTTTGTTATTAGTAAAAACATATAAAATAAAGGATAGTGAGCAATGAAAAAATTAAATAAATACCTCTTGACTGGATCACTTTTGAGCGTCATGCTTTTTCTTTCTGGTTGTATGAGTACAGACAAGCAAGGAAATCCTAAGGGTTTTATCTACGAATTTTTAGTCGTTCCAACGCAAGAGCTTATTCTTTGGTTAGCAGACACTTTTAATGGCAGTTATGGTTTCGCGATAATTATTATTACTTTAATTGTTCGAATCATTATTTTACCTTTAAATTTGAGCCAATCAAGAAAATCATTAGCTCAACAAGAAAGAACAGCTGTAATTAAACCTGAGTTAGATGTTATACAAGCTAAACAAAAAGCTGCACAAACGAATGAAGAAAAAGCTATTGCTCAACAAGAAATGATGAGTCTTTATAAAGATAACAACATGAGTATGTTAGGCGGCATTGGTTGCTTACCTCTACTTATTCAAATGCCAATCTTTACTGCTATGTTCCAAGCCATTCGCTTATCTGAGCCAATTGCTTCTAGTACTTTTATGGGTATTAACTTAGGTACAAGAAACATACCTTTGGCTATTGCTGCCGGATTAATTTATTTAGTCCAAGCTTATGTATCAATGATTGGTATATCACCTGAGCAAAAGAAACAAATGAAGACAATGATGTATATGAATCCAATTATGATTTTGATGTTTACTATTTCTTCTCCTGCTGGATTAGGTCTTTACTGGTTAGTCGGTGGATTTTTCGGAGTCTTCCAAACGCTTCTTACTAATTTCTATTATAAACCTAGAATTCAAGCTGAAATCGCAGAAGAAATGAAAAATCGACCAAAGAAAGAACGAGTTATCAAAGAAGCCGAACTGATTCCTGAACAACCTAAAGAATTAACGAACAGCCAAGTTCGCTCTAATCCTTCTGGACGTAATGCCGGCAAACAACAACGATGATGATAAAAAAAAGATTTCTACCTCTCAAAAAGGGTAGAAATCTTTTTTTATTCATTCTCTTTTAAATCTTTTGTTTGGTTTTGATAAATTGGCAGTTTGATTCTAAATATGGACCCATGATTTAGAACACTTTCAACAAATACCGTCCCTTTATAACCGATTAAAAGTTCTCTTGCAATAGCTAAACCTAGCCCATTTCCACCTTTGTGTCGACTCCTTGCTTTATCAACGCGGTAAAAACGATTAAATATTTTTTCGGTATCCTCTTGCGTCATACCTTCTCCAAAATCTTGAATAGCTATATCCACATTTTGATTATCGACAGCAATAGATACATGAATTTCTTTTCTATCAGATGAATATTTCACAGCATTGTCTAATATAATTACTAAGATTTGTTCTAAATGATTCCGGTATATCGAAACAGACACGTCATCTCGAATATCATCATCTAAATTAAATACAAAGTCAGGATAAATAAGTTTGAAGTTATTTATTGTTTGTAGAATTAAAGGTTTAATAGATGTCTTTTCATTTTTATAATGAATTTCAACTTGCTCAGCTCTAGATAAATCAAGCATTTCTTGAACTAAACTCTTCATTCTCTCAATTTCTTGCAAAGAAGCTTGTAATGATTCATCTAAAACTTCAGGATCATCTTTTCCCCATCGGTTCAATAGCTTTAAGTGACCCTCCATTATAGAGACCGGTGTTCTTAATTCATGAGAAACATCTTCCACAAAATCTTTTTGCTGTTCAATGTATTTTTGCATTTTATCTAGCATATCATTGAAAACAATTGATAAGTGAGTCAATTCATCATTGCTCTCAGACAATTCGATTCGGGAAGCAGATTGTGTGTCTTTACGAATATCATTCATTGTATTGGTTATTTTTTTGATTGGCTTTAAAAAGTTAATTGCTAGTAAATATCCAAGCACAGCACTAAACACTAGAGCTAAAATTCCAATTCCTCCGATAGCCAACAGAATTTTTTTACTCATTCGATGGTAATTAACCATATCATTTCTTACTTGAACATACCCAATTAATTCTTGATTAACCCTAGAATAGATGGGTGTAACTCCTCGAATGCCTTCTTTATTTTTAATTTTAACTGACTCAATTAAAAGTTGAGAAGATCTTTTAAATGGAATGTCCTTTGGTTGAGTTTCAAATAATAATCTCGACGTTGGGCTGTAAACTCGAATATATACTCCCTCTTCATTCATTTTAGCAAAAATAGTATCTTGGTAATTACTAGACTGTCCAAAAACTAAGTTTCGTTGATCAAATTTATCTCCCAACTCAAGCATATTGGACGTATAGTTTCCACTTAAATTTAAAAAAACGGTCTCTTTTGATAGCGCGCTCGACCCACGATTCAAACGTCTATTCACACCAACTAAAATTTGTTTTACATCTCGTGTTTCTTCAGTCAGCATTATTTGTCTAAATCCGATAAGAATAGCTACAGTAAAAATAGTATACGTTAAAAATATGGCCAAAGTAGCCCCAATTGTCCATTTCCATTTTAAAGAGATACGTTTCCTGTTGTTTTTCTTAAAAAAAGTTTGTATCACGTACGCATCACATAACCCGTTCCACGAACTGTTTGAATGTAACTATCAACACCCGGAACATCAATTTTATTTCTTAAATAGCGAATATACACATCTACCACATTTGTTTCTACTTCTGACTCGTAGCCCCAAACTTTGTTTAATAAGATGTCTCTAGCCAACACGACGTTAACGTTCTCCATTAATTCTAGTAACAATTCATACTCTCTTTTTGTTAATTCAATTACTTTATCTCCACGATGCACAACATGATTTTCTTTTTCAATAATCAAATCACGGTAGCTTACAGTTGTTTGCTTAGTAATATTTTGTTCATTTTCAATTTCAATACGGCGAAATAACGCACGCATTCTAGCTAATAATTCTTCAATAGCAAAAGGTTTGACAATATAATCATCAGCACCATGATCTAACCCACTTACACGGTCAATAATCGAATCTCTAGCAGTCATCATGATAATTGGTGCATTGCTAACTTGACGAATTCGACGGCATACATCTATCCCATTCAATTCTGGTAACATCAAATCTAATAAGATGACGTCCCATTTTTTCTTTTTATTTATTGCCGCTTCTAAACCTGATCGACCATCATAACGAACTTCCGTTTCATATCCTTCATGTTTCAATTCTAATTCAAC
This sequence comes from Carnobacterium sp., assembly GCA_036639135.1. Classification (GTDB taxonomy): domain Bacteria; phylum Bacillota; class Bacilli; order Lactobacillales; family Carnobacteriaceae; genus Carnobacterium_A. The sequence goes on from JAVWJE010000021.1 coordinate 13,697, forward strand.
AAAACGCGCTAAGTTTTTCTCATCTTCAATAATTAATATTTTATTCATTTAATTCCCACCATTTCTTCTATTTTCACTGGTCTTTGCCTTTTTTACAATACCATGCTACTCTAATTTTCTCAATGAAATTCTCATTTACTTGTTACGATTTTACCATAAATCAAAATAAAATGAGAAATCCCACTCTTTTACTGTATTATCAATTCGTTTCCTCTAAGGTTACTTTGCTACTTTAAAGATATATTTATATATATTAACAGATAGTTACGGGAAATTACTTATACTACACTCATTTACATTATAAAAAAACAATCACAGAATGGCATAATAAAATGCTTTCTGTAATTGTTTTTATTTCATTCGTCTAAATTAATTACAATTCTTCTTGACCATTATTCCCATACCAATCAAAGTGGAAAGTACCTGGTTTGTCCGTTCTTTCGTATGTGTGAGCACCAAAGTAATCTCTTTGAGCTTGAATGATATTTGCAGGCAATCTAGCTGAGCGATAAGAATCATAATAAGCAATGGCTGAAGAAAATGTTGGTATTGGAACACCAGACTTCACAGCAATTCCAATAATATCTCTTACAGCATCTTGATAATTTTTAGTAATATCTAAGAAGTAATCATCTAACATTAAGTTTTTTAATTCTGGATTTTTATCATAAGCATCTGTAATTTTTTGTAAGAAACGAGCACGAATAATACAGCCTGCACGGAAAATTTTAGCGATTTCTCCATATTGTAGGTTCCAATCATACTCTTCACTAGCAGTACGCATTTGAGCAAAACCTTGAGCATAGCTCATAATTTTACTGAAATATAAAGCTTTACGTATATTTTCAACTAACACAGCCTTATCTCCCTCGAATGAGTACTCCGTTGGTTCAGGTAAAATTTTGCTTGCCGCTACACGCTCATCTTTTAAAGCTGAAATGTATCTAGCAAAAACAGATTCTGTAATTAAAGGTAGTGGCACACCTAAATCCAAAGCACTTTGTGATGTCCATTTACCCGTTCCTTTGTTACCTGCACGGTCTAAAATGATGTCTACCATCGGTTGTCCTGTTTCTGGATCTTTTTTAGTTAAGGCATCTGCTGTTAGCTCGATTAAAAAGCTGTCTAATTCGCCTTTATTCCATTCTGCAAAAACTTCTGCTACCTCTTCAACTGATAGACCAGCTACCTTACGTAATAAGTCATATGATTCAGCAATTAATTGCATGTCGCCATATTCAATTCCGTTATGCACCATCTTAACGTAATGGCCTGCTCCGTTAGGTCCAATATAAGCTACACATGGTTGTCCATCTTCAGCAACTGCAGCAATTTTTTCTAAAATAGGTGCCACTAAATCGTATGCTTCTTTTTGTCCACCAGGCATGATTGCAGGTCCTAATAAAGCCCCTTCTTCTCCGCCCGAGACACCTGTGCCGATAAAGTTAACTCCTGACTCAGCTAATTCTTCACTACGTCTAATAGTATCTTTAAAGAAGGTATTGCCTCCATCAATTAAAATATCTCCTGTATCAAGATGTGGTAGAAGTCCTTGAATAGTTGCATCTGTTCCTTTGCCCGCTTGAACCATAAGCAAAATACGACGTGGTTTTTCTAGGGATTCAACAAATTCTTCCATTGTATATGTTGGTACTAAATTTTTATCTGGATTTTCTGCAATAACGGCTTCTGTTTTTGATCCAGTTCGGTTAAAAATAGAAACAGTATATCCTCTGCTTTCGATGTTTAAAGCTAAGTTTTTACCCATTACAGCCATTCCTACTACACCAATATGTTGTTTACTCACTAGTTAATATCCCCCTTTTAATGCTTAAATTACTGTTTGATTTTAAAGTTTCTTCTGTCTTTACTATCCTACCAAAAATACAGTGAAATTAAAAGAAATGAATACATGCAAGTAGTTTATTCTACGACTCCTTTAGTTTGCGAAAACATACTTAAGGATCTGTTTTCGACATTGAATCGTATTCTTTCATGTCCTTATGCCTTTTGGGCAATTGCTAGGCCCCGTCCAAATTAAATTGGTACTTCCTAATGATATTGTGTATTGAATTGTGTAAAATAGTGTATGATTAGTATATAAATAAATTTGTTGTTTATCAAAAGAGGAGGTTTATAATGTATCAATCTTATTATACTGATTCCAATGGTCAAATAAAGATGGCAAAAAAAGATGAAATAAGCGATTGGCTTCATGTGACAAGCCCAACCATTGATGAAATTGAGTATTTATCAAATAAATTAAACTTTCCAAAAGATTATTTATCTTGTGTAAATGATCCAGATGAAGTGGCTAGACAAGAAAAATTAGGAATAGATCCAGTTGAAGAACCAAACTTAATCATTTTTAATTACCCATCTAAAGTAACAAATAAATTGGGCTATGATGAATACATTACAATACCTTTTGCTATGATAATAACCGAAAACACGCTAATCACTGCAGCTGAAGATGTACCTTTATTCTTAAAAAAAATTATAAGTCACCAAACGGATTACCCAGTAAATACAAAAAAGAAAGAACTATTTATTTTAGAGGTAGCTTGGCAGATTTCATCTCATTATGTTTTTTATCTAAAAGAAATTATTTCAAAAACGGAATCTATGGAAAGACAATTAACTAAATCTACTGAAAACGAACAATTATTTGCATTAATGTCTCTTCAAAAAAGCCTTATTTATTTTAATTCTTCTATCCACGCAAGTCATCCTATTTTTAATGAATTAAAAGAAATTGAAGCTTTTACGGAGTGTGTCGAAAATCGTAACTTGCTTCATGATGTTATTGTTGAAAACAGGCAAGCTGAAGTTATGATTGAAGAAATTTCTAGACTTTTAGAACAGATTAGTGCTGTTTTTTCTTCTGTTATTTCTAATAACTTAAATAATATAATGAAATTTTTAACTTCAATTACTATTGTTCTAACCATTCCCACAATTATTGGCGGGATTTGGGGAATGAATGTTAATTTACCTATCGATAAAGGGCCTAGTGCTTTTTGGATTATAATGTTTATACTTATTTTTATTAGTATATTAACTACTTGGATATTAAAAAAGAACAATTATTTCTAAAAGAACTTGATAAAGTGTGCTCATTCGGTGTAGAATAAGGTAAATATGCCAATATGAAAGTAGGCGATAATCTCATGGCAGATAAAAATAATACTAAACAACCAAACACTACTAAAAAATTGACCAAAATATTTGTTTGGATCATGTTGTTTTCTATGCTCGGATCTGGATTTATTTCTGTTATCTTAACGTTAATTGGTTCTTAAAAAAAATAAAAAAGGGGATGAGACAGTTTAGTTGTCTCATCCTCTTTTTTTATTCAATTCTATTTTTATCTTTTTGATTTTCAGCTAAGTTTATTAATTCTTTAGCATGTTCAGTCGTTAGCTTTGTAATCTCTGTTCCCGCTAACATACGAGCTACTTCATTAATTTTTTCAATCTCGTCTAAAGCCGTTACATGTGTTTCTGTTCGTTCATCAATGATTGTTTTAGAAATAAACAAATGATGATTCGCCATCGCTGCTACTTGTGGCAAATGTGTAATACATAAAACCTGTGAATGCATCGCGACCATATAGATTTTATTCGCAATTGCTTGAGCAACTCTTCCACTGACACCAGTATCCACTTCATCAAAAATGATGCTCGTTAAACCTTGAGTTTTTGAGAAAATAGTTTTCATCGCTAGCATTATTCTAGAAAGTTCGCCGCCAGAAGCTACTTTAACTAAAGGTTTGAGAGGTTCGCCAGGGTTAGTCGCAATATAAAATTCAACCCGATCAAGTCCCATTTCATTGGCTCTAGTCAAAAGATTTTCTTGACTCTTTTCAAAAAAATGCACTTTTAATATAACTTTATCCATAAACAATTCTTTAAATTGTTCATGAATAGCTTCTTCCAGTTTTACAGCAGCTATTTGACGCATTTGAGATAAACTCTCGCCCTTATCTACTAATTTTTTTGAAAGAATATCTATTTCTGTTTTTAAGTGATTAACATGATCTTCTCTATTTTGCAGTTGATCAATCTCTATCATAATTTTTTCGTAATAGCCTTTAATTACTTCAATCGATTCCCCATATTTTCTTTTCATTTGATAGATAAATTCTAATCTCTTTTCAATTTCATTTAATCTATCTTCATCATATGCCATTTGATCCATTTCTCTTAGGATATCACTAGCAACCTCTTGTAGTTGAAAATAACTGCTTGCGACAACCTCAAAAAATTGTTTATACGTGCGATCAATATCTTCAATTGCACTTATCTCTGTCATTGCGTGCCCAACCAAATCAATCCCATTGCTTTCTTCACCTTGTAAAGCATCATAACTTTCTGAGAGAGCATTTATAATTTTTTGGTAATTCATTAACAAATTTTTTTCTTCTAATAATTCATCTTCTTCTCTATCCAGTAACTCAGCCATCTCAATATCATTTGCTTGAAATTGCAGCATATCAAGTCTTTGTGCAAATTCTTGTTCACTATTTTGCCACTGACGATAGGCTTTCTTTGTTTCAGTATACTTCGAAAAGATTGAGCGATAGTCATCCTTTTGTTTTTGAAGTGTGTCATCACCAAACTGATCTAACATGGTTAAGTGTCTTTCGGGATTCATCAATTCTTGGTGCTCATTTTGTCCATGAATATCAATTAATGTTTCTCCAATTAATCTTAAAGTTGCAATATTAACTAGTCTGCCATTAATACGACAAACATTCTTACCATTCCGATGGATATCACGTTGGATGATAACATCATCATTTTCACTTTCTATATCGTATTGCTCTAATAAATCATAGGTTTGTGAGTTTCCTTCCATCGAGAAAAGTCCCTCTAAGACACATTTACTTTCCCCGTATCGAATAAATTCATTTGACCCACGTCCCCCAGCTAATAGTCCTACAGCATCGATGATAATTGATTTTCCTGCTCCTGTTTCACCTGTCAAAACTGTCATACCTGTTTCAAAAGTTAAACTTAAATCATGAATAATAGCAAAGTTTTTAATGGTTAATTCTTGTAACAATTTGCTCGCCTCCATCAACTCGCTTACTTAAAATTTACAACATACGAATAAAATGATTTTTCATTTTTTTAGCTAACTCATTAGAACGACAAATTATTAATACACTATCGTCTCCAGAAACTGTTCCAAATATTTCTTCAAACTCGGATAAATCTACCAAAGAGCCTAAAGCAAAAGCATTTCCCGGAATAGTTCGAACCAAAAGTAAGTAATCTTGCACATCCGCCGAAACAAAACATGTTTTTAGCAAGCGCTCTAATTTTTTTGATGTATCATAATGTACATCGGGAGGTAAGCTATAGCGGTATCCTCCTGTTAAAGAGGGAACTTTTATTAATTGTAATTCTTTGATATCACGCGAAATAGTAGCTTGAGTTATTTCTGTACCTTTATCTTTTAAAATGGATACAAAATCCTCTTGTTTTTCAATTACGTGGTCTTGGATTAGACTTTTTAGCAATTGATGCCTTTCTTTCTTTTTCATAATTCCACCTCATTTTAGTTTCAGTATAATTATACAGCGTTTTACTTATCATACCGTATGTTTTATAGATATAACAGTAAATTGTATAAGGCTTATCAAATTACTAAAGAAAAAAAGCAAAAAAAATTGCATATGAATATACAATTTTTAATTCTGTTTAGATTGAAAACTCATATGTGCCATTTCTACTGTTTTATCAATATCAATTTGTTCGTTCAATAACCCATTTAATTTATTGTTCCATTTTAAATGCGCTAAAAACTCAATATTTCCTTGTCCTCCAGTAATTGGAGAAAAGCTTAATGCTTCAATATCGTACCCTTGATCAAGAGAAAACTGAATCATTTTTTTTAATACTTCTTGGTGAACATTCGGATCATATATAATTCCTTTTTCACCTACATCATTACGGTTAGCTTCAAATTGAGGCTTAATTAGAGCCAATACATCTCCACCATTAGAAATAATTTCTTTTAATACTGGTAGAATAATACGCAATGAAATAAAAGATACATCGATTGAAACTAAGTTAGGCTGACCATATTTGAAATCTTCTAATTTACTGTTTCTAAAATTGGTTTGCTCCATGACTACAACACGTGGATCTTGTCTTAACTTCCAAGAAAGTTGATTTGTTCCAACATCTAATGCATAACTCAATTTTGCTCCGTGTTGCAATGCTGCATCTGTAAAACCACCAGTTGATGATCCAATATCCAACATTATTTTATTGTTTATTGTTACATCAAAAATAGACATCGCTTTTTCTAATTTTAATCCTCCCCTACTGACGTAACGTAATTTCTCACCTTTACGTTTCAATTGGGTTGTAACCGGAATTTTTTCACCGGCTGTATCAATTCGCTCATTTTTATCTGTTAAAATAACTCCAGCCATAATAGCTCGCTTTGCTTTTTCAACAGAATCAAATAAACCTTGTTCTACAAGGAGAATATCTACTCTCTCTTTCTTCATCATATTCTCTCCTTTATTAAAGTTGCAATAGATCAAGCATCTCAGATAATAGCTGACTATCAAATTGGCTATTGGTTTGTTTATAATAGTCTTCAATTTCTTCTAAGTTTTTCCGGGCACTTGTTAACTCATTTTCTAGAGCCATTTTTGCACCTTCTAAATTCAAAAGACCAGGATACGTACTTTTATTTAAAGTAGCGTCCATTCCTGTTTCCTTACCCAGCTTTTTTGAATCTCCGACAACATCTAATAGATCATCAAGAATTTGAAAAGCTAAACCAAAGTGTGTTGCAAACTCATCTAATAATGTATTAACCGTAGAGGAAACATCCGCAATTAATCCCCCCGCATAAACTGAAAACTTTAATAATTCCCCCGTTTTCTTTTCATGAACAGCCTTTAGTAATTCTAATGATAAATGCTGATTCTCACCTTCTATATCTTCTGTTTGTCCAGCAACCATACCCATTGGTCCAGCTGCTTTTGCTAAGGCTAAGATTAATGCCACTTTTTTAGCATCTGGTAATGAGCCCCCTGATGCAATTTCAAACGCTTGAGTTAATAGAGCGTCTCCAGCTAAAATAGCAATATCTTCGCCGTACACTTTATGATTAGTTGGCTTTCCTCTACGCATCACATCGTTATCCATCGCAGGAAGATCATCATGCACTAATGAGTACGTGTGAATGTATTCTAAAGCTGTAGCTATCTCATAACTTTTCGTAACATCTCCACCCAGAGATTGGACAGTAGCTAGCAACAATAATGGACGAATTCGTTTTCCTCCTGCTGTCAAAGAATACCTCATTGCTTGGCTTAAAGTTCCTTCACTATAAGTACTCTTATCTAAAAATTCAATCAAAGCTGCTTCGATTAGAGGTTTTTCTTTTTTCTCAAATAAGCTGAATTTCATCTGTTACTCAACTCCTAGTCATTCGAATCAGATTCATTTTCAAACAATGTTTCTTCGCCGTTTTCTTTTACAATTTTAGTTAACGTTTTTTCTGCGTTTTGCAAGGTTTCTTTACAAATTTTGCTCAAGCCAACACCTTTTTGAAATTGATCTAGTGCTTCTTCTAAAGGAACATCGCCTCTTTCAAGATTCGTAACAATTTCTTCTAATTGTTGCATGGCCTCTTCAAACCTTATTTTTTCTTTAGCGCTCATTTTTTTTCCTCCATTTTTTTTATTACTGTAGCTTCAAACTCGCCTTCATGCAAATGTATATGCACACAATCATTTAGCTGAATCTGTTCTACTGTTTTAACTACTTTATTTTCTTTTGTAACATAGCTGTAGCCACGATTCATAATTTTTAAAGGGCTTAAATAATCTAGTGATTGCATAGCGTAATCTACTCGTTTATTTGTATTTTGCATGTAACGATTCATTTCATTGAGTAACTGTTGATTACCTAATTGTAAATCTCTCTTTTTTTGCTCTATTAACTGTATAGGATTTGCTCCCATTAATTTATATTGGACTAACTTAAAATCTTGTTTTCTTACCTGTATTTTTTCTGATAAAACTCTCTCTAAGCGTTCTGAAAGCATATCAAGATTTTGAGCATATCCTTCATACAATCTTTCTGGTTGTTTAAAAATATAGGATTCTAAACTACGATTCAAACGTTGGCTTAGTACTTCAATCTTTCTCATATAACTTTGAATTAAGCGAAGTCGCATCTGATCTATTTTTATCAATTCATCTGAAAGCAAGGGAACTGAAAGCTCCGCTGCTGCTGTCGGTGTTGCAGCTCTCATATCAGCAACTAAGTCAGCAATGGTTGTGTCCGTTTCATGTCCAACTGAAGAGATGACAGGAGTTTTAGCTTCGAAAATAGCTCGTGCTACTTTTTCTTCGTTAAATGGCCATAAATCTTCTATTGAACCTCCACCACGCGCCACAATCATCGTATCAAAATCGCCTTTAGCTTCAACCATCTTTATACTCTTAACAATATCGTCTGCTGCTTTTGTTCCTTGCACTAATGTTGGGAAAACAACGAGTTGCACAATGGGGTAACGTCTTTTAATGGTAGTCATAATATCTCGAACTACAGCACCAGTTGGGCTAGTTACAATGGCTATCTTTTTAGGAAAAGTAGAAATTAATTGTTTAGGTGCATCAAACAATCCTTCTTTTTTTAGCTTTGCTTTCATTTCTTCTAAAGCCTGATACAATGCACCTACTCCATCTGGTTCCATGTGTTCTACGTAAATTTGATAATTACCACTTGCTTCATATAAAGAAATCCGACCGATTACCAAAACTTTCATTCCTTCTTCAGGTGTGAACTTTAAGTTTTGAAAAGCTCCTTTAAACATTAAAGC
>JAVWJE010000021.1:22565-23600 GCA_036639135.1 Carnobacterium sp.
ATATTTTTGCACGATCATCTTTTAAGCTAAAGTACTGATGTGCATTAGGTCTATTCCTAAAGTTAGAGATCTCTCCTGTCAAATAAACCCTTTCTAAATAAGGATCTTGTTCAAATTTTCTTTTAATGTACTTCGTCAAAGCCGTAACGGTCAAATAATCTCCTGTCAAAAAAACCCTCCTGACTTATCGTTGTTTTAAATTGTTCTTTGAGCACTAATAATGGTTTGATACAACAACATTGTAATCGTCATCGGCCCAACTCCACCGGGAACCGGAGTTAAATAACCAGCTACCTCACTTACTTCGTCTGCTTTCACATCACCAATTAATTTTCCGTTTTCATCACGATTCATTCCTACATCTATCACAACTGCGCCTGGTTTAACAAAATCTTTCGTAACAAAATGACCTCTTCCAATAGCTACTACTAAAATATCTGCAGTTTTTGCAATTTCTGCTAAATTTCTAGTTTTTGAATGCGCCATAGTTACTGTAGCATTGTTCAACAACAATAATTGAGCCATAGGTTTGCCAACTATATTGCTACGCCCGATTACTACAGCTGTCTTACCTTCAATTTTAATGTGATAACGTTCTAACAGTTTCATTATTCCATAAGGAGTACAAGCAATTTTATCTGGTTCGCCTATCAATAATTTACCCATATTGACTGGATGAAATCCATCAACATCTTTTTCTGGATTGATGGCATTTAATACTTTTTCAGAATCAATTTGTTTTGGTAATGGCAATTGGACTAAAATACCATGAATTGCTTTGTCTTTATTAAACCGTTCAATTTCACTTAATAATTCTTTTTCACTAATTTCATTTGAGTAATGCTCTACTACTGAATAAAACCCTAAAGAATGGGCTCTCTTTTCTTTATTGCGTACATAAGTCTGGCTAGCTGGGTTTTCACCGACAAGCAATACTGCCAATCCTGGAGTGACGCCTTTTGATTTTAGGTTATCAATCATTATTTGCATTTCTTCATTCATTTCAGCTGCTAAATTCTTACCACTCATTATGAT
>JAVWJE010000022.1:0-6063 GCA_036639135.1 Carnobacterium sp.
GCACCGGTACCGGACGCTGCTACAATACCGATACTTCCTTTACGTACTTTATTAGCAAAACATAGTCCAATATTATTAATTATAGCCGTACCACAATCTGGTCCCATCATTAACAAGCCCTTTTCATGCGCTTTTTTCTTTAGCGAAAGTTCCTCTTCAATACTTACATTGTCACTGAATAACATGACATGCAGATCTTTATCTAGCGCAATTTGTGCTTCTCTTGCTGCAAATGCTCCATTAACCGAAATCACAACTAACTTTGCTTCTTCTATTTCAGTAGAAGCTTGGTTGATTGATTTGTAAACAGTTTCGCCTTTTTGAGGTTTTTTTTCTTTTATTGTAAATAATAAGTCGATTTCATCAAAAATGGTGTCGACTGCATCAGAATTATCCGTTTCAATTGTTATCATCAAATCGCCTGTACCCGCATCATCAATTTCTTTTGAACCCATTCCAACATTACGAATAACTTCTTTATTCATGTCGGTACCCATCCCGATCATCGCTTGTTTCACACCTGCTATTAAGTTAGCTCTTGTTGATAAAGACATTAAAGATACAGAATCAAAGTACGTATTTTTTTTAATCTTTGCTTGTATTGTCATTTTGCTCCTCCTTTTTTAAAAGTAATGATAGTCCATTTAAAATACCCCAAGCTATTTCAGTACCTGAGGATGACCCAATTTTAATGACAGTAGATAATGCTTGCTTTACTTGATCGTCTGTTTCTGCATGAACCAATATTTCAATAAACAGTGAAATTGTTTCTCTTGTTTGCCCGATTGCAGCATACTTTAACGCACTATAGCTGATTATATTTGTGTTGTTTTTAGACACTTTTACTATTTCTTGTCCCCATTCTTTTTTAGAAAAATAATTTTTTTCACTAGTAGAAAAGGCCAATAGTAACCCGACTAAAAAATCATCTCCTGATGGAGTTAACCCTTGCCCTAATCCAATTAGTTTGTTTGCATTTTGGATATTTTGACTCCTATCGTTCGTGGAAAATCCTTCTAATAATGCAGCTGTTCGCTCTTTCAGCATTCGACTCATTTCTTTATCAAATAAGGTTCGGTTGCTCTCTTCTTTTCGTAACCATTTTGCATTGCCTTTACTGCTAATTTCTTGCATAGCTGTAGAAATATTTCTAATCAGATTTTTCGTGTTTGTTGGAAACTCGATTAACGAACATGCCCATGTTGGAGTCGTTTTTATATCAATGGATAGGCTCTTGTTAATTTCTACTTTTTCTGGAGATAAAAATCCTTGCGTGTTTGCATCAATCACACAGTTATTAAAATTTGGTAAGTCGATAACTAAAGTAGCAGGAGCATTGTCAATTTGATTGCTTGCTAGTGTGAACAACTCACTTTCTATCAGGATATTAATGGTTCGTTCAAATACACTATGCACAATTAAAGGTGTCTTTGAACCATTTGTCATTTTTTTAAACTCTTTATCGATAGAAAGTGCTTTAACTTGTCTCACTTTTGCTCCTCCTCTCCAGTCATCACCGTGAGTTTATTTTTGTTTAAACTCTTCTAATAGTCGATCTGCTTCTTGTTCATGTCCTAATACTCTTAAACTATTTGCTTTATGAAACAAATAATCGTAACGCTCAGAATCATTCTCTAATAATTTATCCATTTCTTTGATAGCTTCTTCATGTTTTCCTAACTCTCTTAAATAATTAGACTTATGGTATCTAAAGTAAAAATTAGCTGGATCTTTTTCAATCGCTTCATCATAAATTGCTAACGCTTCATTTGCTTTATTCTGTTCTCTTAAGGCATTTGCGATGTAGAAGTAAAATTCAACATTTCCATCACCTCTACGAAGAACCTCATTAAAAACTTCTAGTCCTTCATCATAAAGATTGAGAAGCGTTAAAGTGTATCCTTTTAGATAATCGTACGTTAAATTCTCTGATTGTTCTTTTGCTTTTTTAATTAGTTGTAAAGCATCGTCGTATTTATTGTTAGAAATTAGCTCCATAATGGCAGAAACTTCTTTTTCTTCTGGTTTATTCTGGTCATTATTTTTTTGCAATAGTTCTAAAATATTTTCTTGCTTTTTTTCCTTTGCCCAATCAATTGCGGTTTTATTGTCATGATCTTTTGTTGTTGCATCTGCTCCATTATCCATTAGCATTTTAATAATCAATGTATATAAAACACCCCCATCTCCAAGAACAACTGCTTCTTGCAAAGCTGTCCATCCTAAATCATTAATATGGTTTATCGGTACACCAGCTTTAATCGCTACATTTACTGCTTTAAGGAATCCTTTTTCACTACTTGGTAACAAAGCTGTTCCACCAAATCTGTTTGTTAATTTCACATCAGCTCCATAATCTACTCCAGCTTCTAAAATTTCATGGAACCCATTTGCTGCCGCACATATAAATGGAGTCAACTTCATATTATCTCTTAAGTTCACATCTGCTCCAGCTTCCATTAAAAGTTTGGCAAGCTGAATATTATTTTGCTGTACTGCAGACATTAGTGGACTTCTTCCTCTTTCATCTTGATAGTTTACATCTACTTCGTCCGTCAATAATCTTTTCACTTCATTTGTGTGGCCTAATTCTGTTTCATTCATAAGTTCTTCATTTTTGCTTGTGCTCACTTTTGACACCCCTTTTTGTTTTATCAATGATTGATTAAGCAGTTTGATCTGGAACAGTTACAACAACCGTTTCATCATCTTCTACTGGTCCTCTTTTGTCAGCGAAATGTTTGTAAGCAAACAATACAGCAATTAAAAGATACCCAATTGTAATACCGAATTGTTGGTTTAAACCAACTGCTACAGAGTGAATAACGCCAGTGTATGTTAATGCTGCTGAAACTAGTGCTGTAATGATACCCGCAGTAGATTTGCTTCTAACAGAGAAGACGACTAAACAACCCCATAAGATAGAACTTAACGGTGCTCCACTACCTAAAGCAACCAACCCTCTGTGGTAAACTCCAGCATCTGTAAAGGCTGCTAAGCCAACACCAGCTGCGTTTGTTCCTGCTGCTGCTAGTGTATTGTTTACTAGTGTTAATGCCCAGTTTGCTATCCAAGGAAACAGACAAACAAATACTGCTGCCATTTCTACTTTTGGTGTTTCATTTACAGCTTGAACTGCTACAACAATACCCACATAGAAAAGAATTGGGAATACAGCACTTAATGGGATAATACCAAGTAAGATACCACCTAAGCCAAATAACGTAATAATAAACATCGTGAAACCTGTTACCAATGTATAACCGATACCAGCTCCGATTGACTTCCAACCTGGGTGTCCGATGTATACTGTTGTCGGGAAAGGATTTCCGAATAAACAACCGACGATTGAAGATAATCCATTTGCCAACATAATATTTCTAACGTTAAAGTCATCACCAGCTGCTGCTGCAGACTCAATATTTTCTAATGTAAAGATAAAGTTTGTTACTCCTAATGGAATAGCTGAAACTAAGAACAAAGCTGCTGGTGGAATTCCTTCAAACAATTCTTTTAATTGTAGAATTGGGTAAGAAAAGCCAAGTGTATCTGCTCCTGCAACAACAGCAGCAACGTTCATTTGTCCAAATGCCCAAGCTAAGATTGTACCAACTGCTAAAATTAAGAAACCAGTTGGAATTTTAGGGAAAACAGGTTTTTTACCAAACCAGTTTATGAAGATAATCGCTAAAACAACAAATGCAACGTAAGGTGCTTCAAATGATTGTAAAATTGGGTTCATTGCTAAAAGCAGTAAACCTAAACCTGCTAAACATGAAAGTAAAACACTACGTGGAATAATTCTTCTTAACCAGTCCCCTACGAAAGCACCCGATAATTCAATTAACGCTTCTAAGAAACACCAACCTAAAGCAACTTTCCAAGCGTACATCACGTCACCTGTTTCTCTAGCTATAGGCATAATAACTAAAAAAATAACAAGAAAGATAGATGGTGCACTAGGGCCAGAAGGTAAAGCCGTTACATCCGTACGACCAGTTTTCTTCATTAAGTTTTTACCTGCATACCAATAGAAGAAACCTGCTAAAAATAATGCTAAACCAAATCCTGGTGCAATTCTCCTATAAACAAATTCTGCTGGCATACCTACCGCAAAAATCAATAGACCTGACATCGTAAAGAAGTTTGTTAAATTATTAGCCAAGAGTCCAAAGTAGGCTCCCCAGTCCCCTTTTTTCCAACCTAGTAGTTCACTCATCTTTTTTACCTCCTAATATTTTTTTAGTTGATCATCCGATTATTTATAAAATATAATAACGTTTTACGGTTTATCCTTTGGCTTCTCAACTATAACTTTAGTATAAATATAGAAAGCCTTCTCATCACTGGCTGTTCTATACTAAAATGCTCGTAAACTTTAGTTATTATATACAGAATAAATATAGGGTTGTATTCGAATAAGTGGTATACTATCAACAGAGTAAACGGTCTCATTCGTTGCTATTAACAGATAAGAGGAGAATTAGTTATGCTGACAGTCAATGATTTTTTGCAATTAGCTCCATTTAAAGAATTTAAGGTTGTCTCTGGATTCAAAGGACTTGTCAATAAAATTACTAGTGTGAATATCATGGATAATCCAGATGCATTAGATTGGTTTTCTCCTGGCGAAATGCTGATTACATCCGGGTATTTTTTTAAGAATGATAAAGTCATACAAGACATACTTGTCAATCAGTTGAAAGCCATTAACTGTCCCGCTCTCATTATTAAACCAAGACGTTATCTTGGGGATATTCCAGTTAACATGATGCTTTTATCAAATGAGTTAAATATCCCTATTATTGAAATGCCTTACGGTGTTGCTTTTTCTAAAGTTATGATGCGCGTAATGGAAGAATTATCTGGGGAGCACGACATATTAAACAAACAATCTTTGGATATACACAATGAGTTTTTCCAATTATCCCTCCATGGTGGTGGCCTACAAAAAATCGCAGATACCTTATCACACATGATGAATGCTGCTATCTTTTTATGCGATCGAAATTGGCGCTTGCTTAGTTCTTCTCTATTGGAGTCCACATTTGATGATAAAAATAAAGAAGCCTTTCTATCCCAACCATTTTTTGATAGCTTGCCTCCAGAATTTGAAAATGTACAAAAACCATTAGTACGCACTCTTTTAGTAGATGAAAAACAAGTGTGTTGTGTTGTAATGCCTGTTTTTTTTAACAATACTCATTATGGTTTTATTATTGTTTGGAAAACCCAACAAATATTAACCGATCAACACTTTATTGCTTTGGAAAATGGCTCTATGGCATTTGCTCTTGAACGAATTCAACTAAGAGAAATGGAACGAACTCGAAATCGTATTCGACAAGATTTTTTTGATGAACTATTAGCGGGTAAAATTACTTCGTCGACTTCTTTGACAAATTTAGCCGACATACATGGTGTTGACTTAACATTGTTATATACCGTTTACGTTTTAAAAGTAGACTTTCTAGGTTCTTTATCTGAAGATTTATTAGAAGCTGCTCATCAAGAAAAGAATAAGATGAAACAAATTATCCAATGGATCAGAAAAGAATCGAAAAGGAGCAATAAAACTGTTTTGGTTTTTTATCGAAAAAAACAAATCATTATTTTAGCAGGAACTCCTTCTAAAACTACTATAGAAGATAAATCTGTTTTAAAAATGGAAATGGAAGACTTAATCTATGCTATTGAATCGAATCTTACTGATTGTTCTCTTTATTGTGGGATTGGAAGACGAGCTAAACAACTAATTGATATCAACTTAAGTTTTTACGAAGCTCAAGAAGCCCTTCGTTTAACTCAAACAAAAGCCATTAAGCGAAAAATTTACCACTTTGATGATTTTACTGTTCATCACTTTTTAAAAGATAATGTAAGCCAAAAAGAAATGCAAAAACTATTTTCTTATACTTTGGGAGATTTGTATGAGCATGATCAAAAATTTCAAAGCGAATTAATTGGAACTCTTGAGTGTTGGATTTTTAATCAATTAAATATTGCAGAAACCGCCAGACAGCTTTTTATCCATCGTAATAGTCTGCTTTATAGAATTGATAA
>JAVWJE010000022.1:6073-23071 GCA_036639135.1 Carnobacterium sp.
ACAACGTATTCTGCTTCTTGATCTTAAAGATTCAGATGAATTATTAAAAATTCAATTAGCATTAAAAATATATCATATGCTTTATCAAAAAGATTAAAGAACCTTATTTGCTCTTTGTGGTTTATTTTTTGCTTAAGCAAAAATAAATCAATTAGATGTGCATATTCGTTATAGGAGTGGTAAACTGCTTATATCTATTTTTAATTATTTTTTCTTTATTTTCACTTTTGAAGTACTAAGAAATTATTTTTAATTATTACATTTTTTGTTCGTTATTGTTATTATTATATAGAAGAATTGTTCTATTTTAGAGGAGGTGAATGAATTTGAATATCTTACTTTTGACTGCTGGTTTTATTGGATTAGTCATCGCTGGGTTAACCATTCATTATTTATTAGGTGGTCTATTAGCAATTGGTAGTTTCGCTGGTTATTTCTTTATAAATGGCAATGGTCAGTGGTTCCCTATCGTAATTTTTATACTAGGAATTCTTTTATTGATTCTTGAAGTCTTTATTCCTAACTTTGGTGTAGCTGGGATATTAGGGGGAACGTTACTTTTTGGTGGTGTTTATCTTAACTATGGAAATGCTGGGCAAAGTTTGTTTGACTTAAGTGTTGCTGGTATTATTTCTGTAGTTTTAGCTATCGTCCTTCTAAAAAGAGGTTATTCTTTTGGAAATCTCAAGAAATTAGTTTTGGAAGATAATTTGACTAAGCTTAGCGGTTACTCAAGTAGCAAAGATTATACTGAATATTTAGGTAAAAAAGGAATCACTACTACAACATTGAGACCTACTGGTAAAGTAGCTTTTGATAACAAAGAATTAGATGTCCTAAGTTCAGGAGAACAGATTGAATCAGAAGTCTTTGTCGAAGTAATTAAAGTCGAAGGTTCAAAAATAATAGTCAGGAGAGTGTCGTAAATATGTTATTAGAAGAAACTAGTGGTTTAATAGGTATTGCAATAATTGCAATAGTTGTTATTGTCATTCTGAGTATGTTTTTCCGTTTTGTTCCAGTAGGTTTGTGGGTAACTGCTTATTTTTCTGGAGTTAAAGTTTCAATTGGTACGTTAGTTGGAATGCGTTTGAGAAGAGTTGCTCCTCAAAATATTATCCGTCCATTAATTAAAGCTACAAAAGCTGGTTTGGAAATCAATATCAATGAGTTAGAAGCTCACTATTTAGCAGGAGGAGATATTAACCAAGTTATTGATGCTTTAATCGCTGCACAACGTGCTAATATTGATTTGGTCTTTAAACAAGCGGCTGCTATTGATTTAGCAGGTCGTAATGTATTTGAAGCAGTTCAAGTTAGTGTTAATCCTAAAGTTATTGAAACTCCTGTCATTGCTGCTATGGCAATGAATGGTATTGAAGTTAAAGCTCGTGCTAAAGTTACTGTTCGTGCTAATATCGAACGTCTTGTTGGTGGTGCTGGTGAAGAAACGATCATCGCTCGTGTTGGTGAAGGTATTGTCACAACTGTTGGTAGTGCAGCAAAACATACCGATGTTTTAGAAAATCCTGATTCTATTTCAAAAACAGTTTTACGTAAAGGGTTAGATTCCGGAACGGCTTTTGAAATTCTATCTATCGATATTGCTGACATTGACGTCGGAAGAAATATTGGTGCTAAACTTCAAATGGAACAAGCTGAAGCTGATAAAAATATTGCTCAAGCAAAAGCTGAAGAAAGACGTTCAATGGCTATTGCTCAAGAACAAGAAATGATTGCTGAAGTTCAAAAAATGCGCGCTCGTGTAGTAGAAGCTGAAGCTGAAGTTCCTTTAGCACTTGCTGAAGCATTAAAATCAGGTAATTTAGGTGTAATGGATTATTACAACATGAAAAATATTGCTGCAGATACATCTATGAGAGATTCTATTTCTGAGTTAGGCGAAAGTGATCGTGATAACTAATGGAACTATTTGCTATCCTTAGTTTTCTAAGCACTTTTATCCCTCTGATTATCGTTATTGCTGTTGTAAAATCAATAGGTAGTGCTCTTTTTAACCAAAAAAATGGATCGAAAAGTGCGGTAATGTCTAAATACCAAGAATTTATGAAAGAAGTTAATCAGGAAAAAGATCGATTAAGGAATATACCTGATAAAAAAGAACCTGTTAAACAAGAACTATCTCGTATAAATCAAAAAGCTGCAAATCAAGCAAAACAACGAAACAACCCTTATTTATCTAAAAAGAAAGATCAGTATCAACAACCAAAAGCAAAATCTGAACCTTTAGCAGATCGGAATCGGATTCAACCTGTTTCACAAAGTGAAGCCATGACTCATTCGTATTATGACATGCCAAGTCCGGTTAAAGGTCTTGTTCAGTCAAAAAAACAATTAAGTAAGAAGAAAAAACAAACGGCCCTTCAAAAAGAACTTCTAAAGGGAATTATTTATAAAGAGGTTTTAGACAAACCTCGTGCTTTAAGACCTTATAGATAACAAAAAAGCTAGGACAACTGTCCTAGCTTTTTTTGTTTTAAATTTAAAAGATTTCAGGTTAATCGTTTTTTTGCTTTCTTGATTCAAATGAGAGGAACTCATTTTTTTTATAGTTGTATAAAGCACCTATAATATTTGCTTTATTTCCATGTTTACTTCTTTCAATCAGTGGAGCATAAAATAATTCTGTGTTTTTCTCTTTAAATACTTCTGCTACATTCTTTTTAATCAGTTTAAGCAGTAAAGGTTGTTTGCTAATACCTCCACTAATTAGAATTTTTTCAGGGTCTAATATAGCTTGAAGGTTAAAGATTTGAACAGCTAATGTACGACAGTATTCATTTAAACAAGCTAATATCTCTGGATTGCCTTCATTAGCATATTTAAATACAAGGTACCCATCTATTTCCTTCAATGGAATGAAACAACGCTTTGAAATAGTAGCATATAACTTTCTTAATCCCGTTTGAAAACCGAACATATAATCCTCATCTGAACTTCTATCTGAATTTGTTTTGATAAACGAAAATTCTCCAGCAGAATAATGATTGCCTTTTAAGAGTTTTCCGTTGCTTATGATTCCTCCACCGATCCCTGTTCCTAAAACAAAGATTATACCATTCTCTACTCCTTTAAAATTCCCTTTCCACAACTCTCCTAAGGCAGCAGCTTTCCCATCATTTTCAACATGAATAGTTGTAGGACAACGTTCTTCTAGTAAAGAGACCATATTTATACTTTTTATATAATCGAGAGTTCCACCATGAACTGCAAAGCCAGTTTTTGAATGAATGATTCCAGGCATGCTAATAGCCAAACCTCCTATTTCATCTGCAAATTCATCATAAATTTCACCCATCATATAAACAAAGCTATCTATTGAATCCATCGGTGTTTCTTTTTTATAAACCGTTTCCATTTCTCCTTCATCACTGATTAAACCATATTTTATTTGTGTTCCACCAATATCTACTCCCAAATAATAATCCATATCTTTAACCTCCTTGCTTATTCATTTACTCTTTCTCTTTTTCTTTAATAAGTACGATATGTTTTTGTTCTTTGATCTTTGATCTTTGATTTTACTCAACTTTAGATTTAGTTTACCATGATTAGAGTAAAACAACATTTTTGCGCTTCTTTTCTTGATTAAATTCATTCCATTTGGTTAGACAAATCAAAGAAACAGTTGCTTGATAAGCAACTGTTTCTTAAATAACCATCCTTTATTCTCTTTTAACTTACATAATATTTTTCAATTGATTTATTCAATAGTGGAAATAAGATTGGCGCTAATATAAGATAAAACCCACCATTTCCTAAAGCATGCAATGTATCAAAAGATAATCCTGAAAAATAATAGACCCAAAAATTTTGAATACCCAAAAACGGTGCTTGAACCAATGAAATTAAAAAACCATAGGCAAAGCCAGTGAATACAGCATACAAAATCATCACAAAAAAAGGCAACTTTTTAAAGAAAGGCTTTATTAATGCACCTGTAATCATGACTATTAGAGTAAATGAAATAATCTGAGCGATTGTCCATACACCCATTCCTAAGTTAATATTAGAAATAAGAATCGATAACGTTGCAACAATTAAAGCATCAAAAACTCCTAGAGTGAGCGTTAGAATAATTATAATTACTGTTACAGGTTGAACATTAGGTAAAAATTGAAACAATAAACGACTAACATAGCAAAGAGAGGTTAACATAGCTAACAAAGTTATTCTTTGAACAGAAAATTTCTGACTGCGTTGCTTACATGCCATCTAAATTCCACTCGATGATATCTTGATCTTCTAATTCATAATCAGCAGCGCCTACTGTAGCTTGTTCTCCATTTATCGTATATAACCAATATTTCCCCTCTTTTTCATCTTGTTCATATCCTTCAATATCAGAAATAAAGCCATCTTTATCTGTTACATCATAATTTTCTTTCATTACTTCTAATAAATTTTGACCTTCTTCAAATTTTAATTCTTTAGAAAAATTCGATAAAACTTTGCCTTCTTCTTGAATAACGATTGAAGTTGAGAGTGTTTCAGTAGTTGTTCCTTCAACCTCACTTGAAACGATTGCTGAACTTTCATTGACAGCAGTTTGATTGGTCTCTCCACAAGCTGTTAACGTTAGAACGGTTGCTAATAAAAAACCTAATTTCATTTTTAGTTTCACTTTATTTCCTCCATTTTTGAAAGTTTTTAGATTCGATTATCGCCTTTCATTATTCATTTTAATGAATATCTTCTCTTTTTAGCGAAGTATGAAATACTTTCCCACCACGCTCATAAAGAGGCTCTTCTACTTTAGCTTGATGATTAACAAAACGAGCTAATGCAAAAAGATAGTCGGATAATCGATTAATAAAAATACCCACATGTGGGTTGGTTTCTTCATCTGAAGTAAAATTAACGATTCTTCTTTCACTTCTTCTTACAACTGTACGAGCAAAATGCAATAAACTAGCAACAGGATCTCCTCCTGGTAAAACAAATGATTCAATTGCTGGTGGAATAGCTGCATAGTAATCTATTCTAGACTCAATCCAATCGATACTTTCTTTTGTTAGTTTATAAGGATTCTTACCATGAGGTGTAGCTAAGTCCGTTCCACAATCAAATAAGTAGTGTTGGATTTCTACTAACTCTTTTTTTAGTGCATTGTCTTGTTCCTTCATTTGGCTCACTATGTAACCCATCAACGAGTTTGCTTCATCGATTGCCCCATAAGCTTCAACTCTTAATGCATCTTTTTTTACTGTCCGTCCACCAATAATATTCGTATTTCCATAATCTCCTCTTTTAGTATAAATCTGCATCTTATCACCTCTTTTATTTTTGCACTTGCTAAAAAACACCATATATGGCACAATTCTAATTCTACACTACTATATGTTGTGTGTACAGAACTTTTAAGCGGTTAATTTTAATCCTATAACAGCTACAACAATCATACCGATAAATAAAAATCGTTTCTTATCTTTTGATTCACCATAAAATACAATACCAACAATAGTTCCTCCGATTGTGCCAATACCTGTCCAAATTGCATAGGATACACCCAAAGGCAATGTATTCATAGCTAAAGTTAACAATCCAAAACTACCGATAAACCCTAAACACCATATTAAGAAAGCATTCATTGATTTTTCAATCAATAACTTATTTAATCCGATGACACCAACAACTTCAAATGCTCCCGCAATAATCAATAAAACCCATGCCATTAATAAACACCGTCTTTCTCTGGTTCTGTAACCATTTTCAATCCAACGACCCCACATAATAACAATAGAATAAAGGCTACTTTAGCCCAACTGAATGGAATACCAAAAAATAGTGTTTCAATAACAACTGTACCGGCTGTTCCCATCCCAGTAAAGACTGCATAAGCTGTAGCTACTGGAATCTTTTTTGTTGCTTGGAAAAAGATATAAAATGATAGTATAATGACGATTATAGTAAGAAACCATTCTATCGATGTAGAAGCGTATTTTAACCCCATCGCCCATATTACTTCAAGTAACCCTGCAAAAATAACTAATAACCAATTTTTACTCATATAAATTTTCTACTCTCCCTATTTAAATTAATTAGAACGAATCCATTTTATCATTATCGAGTTTTTAAGCGTTTAAATCAATAATAATTTATCTAGATCAACAATGTTTATTCTTTTATTTCCTTTTTGGATAATTAAACCTTTCGTCTCAAGTTCTGCAAATTTTCGGCTAATGGTTTCAGGTGTTGTACCTAAATAGGAAGCCAAATCTTTTCTACTCATTGGCAATGTAATAGTGTTATCTTCTTGACCTTGTTCAATACATTCAGCCAAAAATAAAGCAATTCGTGTATCTACTTTCTCCGTAGCAAAACGTGCTGTTTGTTTTTCTGATTGGGACAGACGCATAGAAAACTCAGCTAATACTTTTAATGATATCGTTGGATACTTTATTAATAAGTCTTGAAAATCACTTCGTTTAATCATACAAACTTTCGTTTCTACCATCGCTTCTGCAAATGCATCATAAGTTGTTTCGTTAAACAATGCTAATTCACCAGTAAAGTCTCCGGGCAATAGAAATCGTACAACTTGTTCTTTTCCGTTCTCTGATAAACGGTATACACGAATTCTTCCTTGATTTACAATATACAAAGAATCAGACTGGTCGCCAGCACGATAGACATGTTCACCTTTTTTGTAACTGACAGCTTGAATCGTTTTCGCTATTTCTTGCATTTGATTTTCTTCTAAATGATTAAAAATAGGTACTATGTTGATACAAGTATGATTATGACCGCCTTTTTTTTTCACGATAATCCCTCCAAAATAAAAATTTTTATCTCTTTTAACATTCTTTTCATCTTTTCTATTCAAGTTTTTTAATGAACTCGTTTAGTTTAGCACTCTTCATCATGATAGAAGGTATTAGACTTAAAAGCAACACCGTTACGTGTCTTAATATACCTATCAAAAGTCAGATGAGTATCATTTGTGATGGACAAGTTAAGATTTCTATTAAGAATACTTATTTCTCTAGAGTAGCAAAGTATTCTATGCTAAAATAATGGATGAACTTATTTTGGGAAGAGGTTAGGGAATGATGCAATCTTATTTTTCAGAATTTTATAAAAAAACAAAAACCGAAAGAATAAAAACCTTATGTGACGCTGGGATTATTAGTGAACAAGATACGTTGTTTCTTTCTCAAAATCCACTATTACCAGATCAGACTGCTGATCATATGATTGAAAATCAACTCATGCAATATGCGCTCCCTTTGGGTGTTGCTTTAAATTTTTTAATAGATAAAAAAAAATACACGGTTCCAATGGTCACGGAAGAACCTTCTGTGATAGCTGCAGCTAGTTCTGCCGCTAAATTAATTGCACAATCTGGTGGGTTTAAAACACATCTAACCGAACGAAAAATGATTGGACAAATTGCTTTAAAAAATGTCCCAAGCTTACCTGTTGCTTTAGAAGAATTGGCCTTACATAAAGACGACATTCTAGAAAAAGCAAATGCCGCACACCCTTCTATCGTAAAACGAGGTGGCGGTGCAGATGAAGTAGAATTTCGTTCTATTTTAGCAACAGAACATTCCCCAGCATTCTTAGTTGTTCATGTCCATGTACAAGTTTTAGAAGCAATGGGCGCTAATATTGTCAATACAATGATGGAAGCTATCTCTTCTTACGTAGAAACTCTTACTGAAGGAACAGCTTTAATGAGTATTTTATCTAATTATGCCACAGAGTGTTTGGCTACTGCTACTTGTCAGATTCCAACTGTGTTATTAAAACGGGAAGGCTTTACTGGAGAAGAAGTAAGAGATTTAATGATAGAAGCTTCTCAATTTGCTTATGCAGATCCTTATCGTGCTACGACACATAACAAAGGTATCATGAATGGTGTTGATGCTGTTGTATTAGCAAGTGGCAACGATTGGCGTGCAATCGAAGCTGGCGCACATGCATATGCCGCAAAAACAGGACAATACCGTTCTTTATCCGTTTGGAAAATAGCTAATAATGGGGATTTAATTGGTTCTTTAACTTTACCTCTACCTGTTGGGTTTGTCGGCGGATCTATTGGTATTCATCCCACGGCTCAGTTTACTCATCGTTTATTATCCATTAAAAGTGCTAAAGAGTTAGAATCCGTTATTATTTCGGTCGGTTTAGCTCAGAACTTTGCTGCTTTAAGAGCTTTAGTAACAGAAGGTATTCAAAGAGGACATATGAATTTACATGCTAAATCTTTAGCTATCAGCGCAGGAGCATCCGGCGAAGAAATCGAACTTGTTACAAATGAATTAAAGAACAGTGCTCATATGAATTTAGAAACAGCTAAAAAGATCTTGGAAACTATTCAACGTTAAGATTCATTAGACGACCTATTGGTTCATTAATTCAACTCGTCTAAACAGATACACCACATGAGGAGCCTACACTATTATGGAAATTTGGATTCAACACATTATGGAACAGTTTGGCTACATTGGTGTCGCATTTTTAATCATGATTGAGAATGTTTTCCCTCCCATTCCTTCAGAAGTCATTTTAACTTTTGGTGGATTTATGACAACTACTACAAATTTAACAATTACTGGTATGATCATCGTTTCAACCATTGGGTCTATTATTGGTGCTCTAATATTGTATGGAATAGGTTCTTTTTTAGATATCACTCGTTTAGAAAAAATTGTTGATCGTTGGGGCCACATTTTACGGTTATCAAAAACCGATCTGCACAAAGCAAATCATTGGTTTCTTAAACATGGTGTTGCAACTGTATTTTTCTGCCGTTTTATTCCACTAATCAGAAGTCTTATTTCCATTCCAGCTGGAATGGCTAAAATGAAGATAGGACTTTTCCTTTTATTCACAACTATTGGTTCATTGATTTGGAATACCGTTTTAATTTACTTTGGTGCGCTTGTTGGGTCTAATTGGGAGATAATCGTTTATTATATGTCTATTTATTCAAAAATTGCTTATGTTTTGATTTTCCTAATCATTATCATGGGGCTAATTTGGATTCTACGAAGAAAGAAAAAGAATAAAATAAATCAGTAGTGTTAAGTTCCCTTTTTCTCTCTTATGGCAATTTTTAATCAAAAAAGGCTAGGACAAGTGTCCTAGCCTTTTTTGTTCGCTTTATTCATCTGCATTTAAGACATATTCATAGGCAGTAATCTTGCCTTTTACGTGTTGTATCTCGAGCTCATTCTCAATGTAACTAATCGAATTAGTTAAATCTTCAGTACGTTTTGTAGTTAGGCGATCCAATTCTTTTTTTGATTCATTTAATAAGTGCGTCACATCTGTTTCTGTCATATAACTCATTCTAAACTCCTCCTAAAAAGTAATTTTCTACTATTTAAGTATACCTTCCCCCCGGTTAGATGACAAACAAAGCGGCTTATACTCCTTACACAAAATGCTTATATCTCTTATCCTTTAATCGAACCAAGCATACCGGCAACGAAACTTCTTTGCATAAATAGAAATAAAATAAGTGTGGGAATAGTGGCAATAATGATGGCAACCATTTGCACTCCATAGTTTGCTACATACGATGAAGAAGACAATCCAGATATCAGCAATGTCATTGTATATTTGTCTTCTGTCTGCAAAATAATCAAAGGAAGCAAATAACTATTCCATGAAGTCATAAAAGCATAGATTGTTGCAGCAGCATAAGTAGATTTCATCATCGGAAACACGATCTTAAAAAATATCATATAACTGCCAGCGCCCTCTACTCTGCAAGAATCTATGATTTCATCAGGAAAAGACTTGAAACTTTGCCTAAAGAAGAAAATCAAAAAAAGGTTGGAAACAGATGGCAAAATAACGGCTGCATGTTGATTGACCAATTGAAGTCCTGCCATCATTCTAAATAACGGGATAACCAAAGCCGCAAAAGGAATCATCATAAACAGTAAAAATAGTGCATAAATAACTTCGCTTTTTTTTGTTTTAAACTTTTCAAAACCAAACGCTGCTAGCGAAGTCACCAGTAAACTCAACAAAACCGTCACAATAGAAACCTTAAGAGAGTCCACATAATGAGAGAAACACTATAGCTATTGAACAAGTCCATCATATTTTGTATAAGATGTGTTCCAAAAGTGATTTTCCCTTCAGCCTTATTGATTGGTGTCAGCGTTGTTTTGATGGCACCTATTGTCTGGATAGTTTCAATCTCTTTAAAACCCATGACGGAAATCGTTAAAATCCCTCCTACTTTGTTACCTACTAATGTACAATGGCAAAACTATGCTGAAACGATCCGTACGTTTCCTTTTATCCGGTATACTTTAAACACGCTATTTATTACTTTTTTCGTGGTTATCGGAAATATTCTTTCTAATTCTTTTATTGCTTATGGATTTGCAAAAATTTCTTTTCCTGGACACAATATGTTGTTTTCGCTCGTATTAACAACTATGATGATTCTGGGATTCGTTACCATGATTCCTCAATATGTTTTATTTTCAAAAATAGGCTGGGTAGGAACCTACCTGCCATTGATCGTACCCTCATTTTTTGGTAATGCATTCAGTATCTTTATTATGCGTCAGTTCTATATGTCTATCAGCAACAAATTAGTAGAAGCAGCCAAAATAGATGGAGCCAGTCACATTTTTTTCAGAAGCCGTGATCAACGGAACAGAATGGACAGCCCGATTAGCTGTAGTAAACCTTGTTTTTTTACTATTTTCTATTCCGATTTTCACTATTTTCCCCTCTGTGGCTGCTTTGTTCGAAGTCACGCGGCGTTGGGAAAAAGGGGATAAAGAGCTACCAATTTTTCAAACGTTTCTTTATTATTTCCGTAAGAACTTTTGGAAAAGCTACCAAATCGGATTGCCGTTGACTGCAGTTGGGCTGTTATTATTTTTCGATATTCAAGCTCTCTCTGGTCAAACAGCCGGAAGCCTTCTGATTTTACGCTACGCTTTATACTCATTAGTTGTTTTATTTGTCTTGTTAATTCTATATAGCTTTCCTATTTTTGTACACTATAACTTATCGATTTCCCGGATTTATTTTCTGGCTTTGACTATTGGAGTTACTAGGCCGTTAATAACATTATCACTGCTGCTTTCAACAACCGCTATCGTAGGTATGCTCTTATTCTGGCCTGCCTTATTCTTTTTCTTTCCCTTTAGTTTAATTGCTTTGCTAGCCACTAAGACAGCTACTCATTCTTTACAGAAATTTCATTAAGAAGACTCCAATCCAATTATTCCAAAGTAAACAGCCGATAATCAAAAAAGAACAAGCATCTTTATGAGTTCTGTACTCTTCGTACAAATCTTTAAAGATAGTTGTTCATTTTTCTGTCTTTTATGGGGTTAAGTTTAATCTTCTTCTTCGCAGTCTTCTTGTAAGCTCTTAACAGCTGCAACAATTGCTAATGATGTTAGTGCGTCTTTTTCATCATTTACATCCAATACAAAAGCATCTCCAATAGAAATACATTTTTTCTTAAATGAAGCAATAGTGCTTAACCCTTTTCTTATATGGAAGTCTTCTTTCTCTACATTTCCAGTGATTTTCCAATTCAGTTTTTCAATCGTATAATCTGATCCAATCAAGTTTTTATCTTTCTTAACAACAGCAACTTTTTCGCCGTTTTGATAAATCGTATATTTAGGTGTGAAACCGACTTTGTTTTCTTCAATTGAAGCTGCTTCTTCGTGATTTACATCTTGAATAATGATTTTATTTCCTAGTGAAACCAGCTTGCTTTTAACTTTATATAGTTGATGGTCTTTTTCATCTCGAACATTTAAAGTATCTTGAAATGAAAAATGTTTTTCTTTGATTATTAACTTCATCCTTGCACCTGCTTTTCTTTTCTTTAGTTTTGTCTTTGATTATATTATAAGAGAACCAAAGGAAAATCACCAACTTTAGAGCTTTCTTCTCTTCTCTCTTTATATAGTTAAATGGATTCTGTCCACTATTAAACTATATATTAAAAAATAAGCACCAAAACAGCTGAAAGGAAAACCAGCGGAGAATCGTCTTCTTTACTGCAATCAAAAATGTTTTAACAACCGTATAAATCAAATTTTAAAGCTCTTATGGTACTCAAAAGAATTTGTGTCCCTATTTATGCTAAAGAACACCATACTGTCTAAATGTTGGTCTTTAATCGTGTTCACCACAAATAAAAATATAAAAAGTGTGAACTATGACCTATCAGAGCATAATCGGTTTTTTTGAGTAATCTTTTCAACTATATGGAGTATCTTGTAATGAATACTTCTCTTTGTGTTTTCCTTTTTTTCATAATTTCTCTATTATTTTTTGTTTGTTTTGTGCTACTATGAATAAGGCGAAATTAATAGATATTCTAGCATTCATTTTATTGTCTGTTTAGTTAAGTTATTCGCAAATTTATCTATATGAAAAGGTGAAAATTATGTGGTTTATATTTACATTGGTCTCTATTTTTTCTTGGGGAGCAGCAGATTTATTTTATAAAAAAGGCACTGATCCAAAAGATCCTTATAGTCATTTAAGAATAGTGATTATGGTTGGTTCTGTTATGGGAATTCATGCTATTTACACACTTTTATTTACAGGTATTTCATACGATCCGATGAATATTATTCGTTATTTACCTGTTTCTAGCATGTACATTCTTTCTATGACCATTGGTTACATAGGCTTACGTTATATTGAGCTTTCCGTTTCTTCACCTGTGATGAATTCATCTGGAGCTATTGCTTCTTTATTAACCTTTGTATTTTTAAGCCAGGTTATGTCTGGAATGCAATTTTTTGCAGTTGCTATTATCTCGGTTGGCATATTGCTATTATCTATCTTTGAAAAAAGAGCTGCAGATTTAGATAGAATAAAACACAAAGAAAAAGTAGATCGGAAATACCAAATTGGAGCCCTTGCAATTATTTTGCCCATCTTATACGCGGTAATCGATGGTGTGGGAACTTTTGCTGATGCTTTTATTTTAGACAAGGTTATGAGTGAAAACCAAGCCAATACGTCTTACGAATTAACTTTCCTAATCTGTGCTATTCTAGCAGCTTTTTATCTGATCGTTGTAAAAAAACAATCTTTCAATCTTTTTGAAGAAAGAACAAAAGGTTACGCAGCGTTGTTTGAAACCTTTGGTCAATTTTTCTATGTGTACGCTATTGCTGGGAATGCTATTATCGTTACACCTTTAATCTCTTGCTATAGTATTGTTTCTGTTATTCTTTCTCGTATCTTCTTAAAAGAAAAATTAACAAGAGGACAATACATGGTAATTGCTGGTATTATGGTCGGAATATTTATATTAGGATTTGAATAGACATAGAAAAAACGAGCTGATTCTCTAAAAGAGAACGAGCTCGCTTTTTTTTAAGCTGTTACTGTTTCTTCAGTATCTACTGCATCATGATGTTTCTTTTGCGAAATCGTCATAAATAATAACAATAATCCGCTAAATACCATGAATACGATCAGTAAAACTGTAATGCTTTGCATATATAGGTTTTGTCCCATTCCTCCTGAGATTGCCTCTCTAAGCCCATAGATAGAGTATGACATCGGCAAGAAAGGATGGATGGCATTGAAGAAGCCATTTGTCAACGGCATTGGGAATGTTCCGCCTGAACCGCCTAATTGAACGATCAGCAACAGCATTGCAATAAAGCGCCCAACGTTATCTAACGCGATCGTAAAGAACGAAACGATCGACATAAAGGCTAGTGCTGCCACTACAGCCATCAAGAAGAATTGTCCGATATTTTGAACATGTAATCCTAACAACAATAGAATTCCGCCTTCGATCAATGCCATCAATACAGCTGCCAATAAAGCTACTGACAACTTGCTCACCCACCAAGCAAAACCAGATTGACCAGCTGCTGATTTTTTGCGAACAGGATAGATCGTATTGAAGACTACAGCTCCAATGTATAAAGCCATTGACATAATATATGGTGCTAAAGCAGCACCGTAATTGGGTACATGACTGTATTCTTCATGTTTTAATTTAGTTGGGTTTGAAAACATTGTAAAGTTCTCATCTGTTGGATCAATATCATTAACCTCTTCAGCACCTTCTTGTAAACTAGAGGCTAATGTGTAGGTTCCATCTTTTAATGTATCTAATCCTTCACCTAACGTTTTTGAACCGTCTGCTAATTGATTAGAACCATCGCCGATTTGATCAGCTCCGTCTGCTAGTTGGCCTGCTCCATTCATTAATGTTCCAGAATTTTGAGTCAATTGATTGGTTCCTTGTACTAATTGAGAAGAACCATTGTTTAACTGATTGACTCCATCAATTAATGTTGGAAGTTTTCCAGCTACTTGACTGATTCCGCCGCTTAATTGAGCAGCACCTGAATTCAATGCGCTAGAATTGTTCTTCAATTGATCTGCTCCGCCTTGCAAACTGCTAACACCATTTGTATAAGTGTTGATTCCTGAGACTAACCCATTGTCACCTTGTAATCCGCTTTGAATCGCTGCAAGACCTTGATTCAATTCAGTCATTCCTTGAATCAATCCTTTATCGGAACCTCCGCCAGTTCTATCTAAAGCATCTTGTACTCCTAATATGCCTTGTTGTAAACTACCGATTGCTTCGACAGCTCCTGGTATGGCTTGATTTGATCCTGCTGCTAGTTTTGCAACTTCTGATTTTAAACCAGCTAGTTGTTTAGCTAAAGGTTCCAGTTGAGCTCCTAATTCTGTCGCTGCTGTTCCTGCATCAGTTACTTGAGTACCAACTGCTTTGATATTTCCTCCGATTACTGCTGCTTGATTTCCTGCAGCTACTACATTTTTACCAGCCGATTCTGTGTTTGCGGCAATCTCTTTAAGCAATGTGGTCGTAGAGCCACCTTGATTTCCTAGTTCGTTTTTCAAAGCTCCCATTATAGCAGCTTCTTGGTCTGGATTTAAATTCAAAGAATTTACTTTATTTTGAACTACTTCAATCGTACTAGCTGCATCTGTTGTTGCTTTTTCACCTAGTTTTATTGTATCGGTCCCAATACCATTCAAATTGGTACCTGCTGTCTCAAGATTTCCGCTCATCATTTCGAGATTTTTACCAGCATTTTCAAGATTTCCGCTCATCCCGCCTAAGTTTTTCCCGATACCAGTTAAGTTTGCAGTTAGCGAATCAGCATCAACACCTCCGTTCTCACCACTTAATGTATCATTTAATTGTTGAACACCAGCATTAATTTGAGGTAAACCTTCAACCACTGCTTTTAAATCTGATTGTTTTTCATCAGACATACTGTTCTCAAGTTGGCCTGACATTTCTTTCAACCCAGACAGCAATTGGTCACTGCCAGATTTGACTTGGTTTACTCCGCCGTTTAGAGTAGCAACGCCGTTTTGAAGTTTGCCATTATTGGCCGTTAATTGGCCAGCTCCTGAGTCTAATTGACTGACTCCTGCAGTATACGCCGTCACTCCGCTTGCCAAGTCAGCTGCCCCATTGTTTAATTGAGAAACTCCCTCTTTTAAAGGTCCAACATTAGAAGCCAGTTGTCCGATTCCTTCATTTAACTGAACAGCTCCTGAATCTACTTGAGCTACACCGTCAGTATATTGTTTCAATCCGATGTTGAGCGTATCTGCTCCTTCACTAAAGGTCAATGTACTGTCAGCTAATTTCGTTAAATTCTTTGTTATTGTTTCATTTCCATCAGTTAATTTTTTTGCACCTTCGTCTAATTCATCTGCTCCATCTGCCGCTTTTGTAAAGCCTTCTCCAACTTCGCCGATTTGATCAAAAAGGGCTTCTGTATAAGCTTTCGTTACATTTTGAGAAACTTCTGTTTTGACTTCTTTAACAGCTGATTTACTAATTACCTCACCAATGAAATTTAATGATCCATTTGTTTTATATGTTAATTCCATTTTTTTAGGATGCTCATCCATTAATGTTGAAGCATCTTTTGAAAAATCTTTTGGTATTGTCATCACCATATAATACTGCCGGTCTTTTAATCCTTCTTCAGCATCTCTCGGGGATACAAAATGCCAATCTAATGAATCATTGGTTTTTAAATTTTCCACCAATTCAGATCCGACAGCTAATTTTTCTCCTTCGTAATCAACTGCTTGATCTTCATTAACAACTGCAACTGACAGTTTGTCTGTGTTGCCATAAGGGTCCCAGTTAGATTTTAAAAAGAAACCAGCATATAGAATAGGGATAAAGAGAATAACAATCGATGAAATCAACAGCATTTTGTTTCTGCCTATATTTTTCCATTCTTCTTTTAACATTTTCATTGGTACTTTTTCACGCCTTTCTTAACGCTGAACTATTCCTTTGCTTCATTCCAATTAAGAACTGGAATATCTCGATGATCTAATGACTTACGAATCAATTGTGCTACTGTTTGTTGGCGAAGATAATCTTTGTATTGGTTATCTGCTTGTCTAAAGACTTCCGTTAAAATAATCTCTCCATGATTAGCCGTTGGTCCTAAATCTGAAAAGACTTGGTTAATCATTCCTGTATTAGGATACGTAACAATTGGCCCTTCTAAAGCTTCAACTACTTCTAATAAATGAATGCTTTCCGGATCTCTAGCTAAAGAAAAACCACCATTGCTACCTGAAACGGATGTAACCAAGCCATTTACAACTAGTTTTCTCATAATTTTTTTTATATAAGAAGGCGAAGCTCCCTTTAATCTTCGATTGATAATATGCGAAGTAATCGGAAATCTCTTATCTTGTGTTGCCAGTAATGTCATAATACAAACAGCTTGTTCTAATCCTTTTGTTAAGTTCACCATCTCGCCTCTTTCCATTTTTACATCAACTACATGCAACATCCATTATGGACTTGTTATGTCCATAAACAAATTTACTCTATTTTTTAAAATAATGCAATATAAAGATCCTCATCTTAAGAAATACTTAGTATTTAGTTAGAAAATAATTTTTAAAAAATCGAGTAGGAGGTAGATAATTAATTTATCTACCGACCTCTCACACCACCGTGCGTACGGTTCCGTA
>JAVWJE010000023.1:0-22970 GCA_036639135.1 Carnobacterium sp.
AATACAATTTGTTGTTCGAACGGTTTTTAAATGAAGAACGGTATACGATGCCAGATATTGACTTAGACTTTCCTGATAATCGTCGAGAAGAAATGTTAGAATACGTAAAAAATAAATATGGGCAAGATCATGTGGCTCAAATTGCGACTTTCGGAACATTAGCAGCCAAAATGGCTTTGCGTGATGTTGCTCGTGTATTTGAACTTAGTCAAGCCCAAGCATCAGAATGGTCTAATACGATTCCAAAAACAATCGGAATAACACTAGAAGCGTCTTATCAACAATCAAAACCTTTACGAGAGCTTGTTCAAAAAAGCGAAAAAAACACGTTGCTATTTGATACAGCTAAAAAAATAGAAGGTTTACCAAGGCACGTTTCTACTCATGCGGCAGGTGTCGTTATCAGTGATCAACCGTTAAATAAATACCTCCCACTTCAAAAAGGTAGTGGGTCAATTAACTTAACCCAGTACCCAATGGGTAATGTCGAAGAAATTGGACTATTAAAAATGGATTTTTTAGGATTGAAAAATTTATCCATTATTGACAACACCTTAAAGTTAATCAAAAAAGAAACGCATGAAGAGGTTAATTTATTATCTATTCCAATGGATGATGCCTCAACGCTAAAGTTATTTGCTAAGGCAGATACGATTGGGATTTTTCAGTTTGAATCGAATGGAATCAAAAATGTTTTACGTAAATTAGGTCCAACATCAATTGAAGACGTGGCAGCGGTCAATGCCTTGTATCGTCCAGGCCCTATGGAACAAATAGATTTGTTTATTAAACGAAAAAAAAAGGAAGTTCCAATTGTTTATCCACATGATAGCCTAGAGCCTATTTTAAGTGTCACTTATGGAGTAATGGTTTACCAAGAACAAGTTATGCAAGTGGCTTCTAAAATGGCTGGGTACACACTTGGAGAAGCTGATATTTTAAGACGAGCAATGGCTAAGAAACAAAAATCATTAATTGATATTGAACGAACTCATTTTATTAAAGGAGCCATAGAGTTAGGTTACGAAGAGAAAGTAGCAACAAAAGTTTACACCTATATTGAACAATTCGCTAACTATGGTTTTAACCGATCACATGCGGTTGCGTATTCTTTTATTGCTTATCAAATGGCTTATTTAAAAGTACATTACCCAGAAGCTTTCTTTGTGTCGTTGCTTAATTCAGCATCGAATAATCCAACTAAGTTAAAAGAGTTCGCTTTAGAAATAAAGAAACGAAAAATTAATATTCAACCTCCAGACATTAATAAAAGCTATTATGCTTTTTCATTGAAAGATCACGACATTCAATTTGGATTGGGTTCAATAAAAAAAATAAGAAAGGAAATGGTCTTAGATATCATTCGTATTCGAAAAGAATCTGGACCATTTAAAGATTTAATTGATTTTCTAAGAAGAATAGAACCTAAATGGTTAAAAGAAGAGTATATTAAGCCATTGATTTATGTTGGGGCTTTTGATGGTCTTACTCATTCAAGAGGGGTATTAATTTCATCCTTAATGGGTATTTTATCTAGCTTAGAATTGAGTGGCAATAATATTGGTTTGTTCGATATACTAAAACCGAAATACACTCAAACAAGTGATTTAAGTCTTGAAGAAAAGCTAGACCATGAAGAGTTATATCTTGGCATATATCTATCTGGTCATCCAACAGAACAATTCGAACAGGTAGCTATAATGAAACAAACAACATTTATACAAGACTTACAAATCGGGCAAAAAGAAAAAATTATCGGGCTTGTAAAAGATATTAAACATATCCGGACAAAAAAAGGGGAAATCATGGCTTTTGTTACATTGAACGATGCTTCGGGAGACTGTTCTTTAACCCTTTTTCCTAACAAATACAGACAATACGGAAAAATGCTAGAAAAAAATGCGATCATTTATGTAGAAGGAAAAGTTGAAAAAAACCGGGATCAGACTAAACAAATGATTGTTTCATCTTTAGAGGATGTTAATGTGTTAGCAGAAATAGAAAAAATAGATCGAATTTTTATTCGGATTCCATCTGAGAAAGATGATGTTGAATCCTTACAGGAATTAAATCAACTATTAAAAGAACACCGTGGGACTATCCCAGTTATTTTATATTATGAAAAGACAAAAAAAAAACTTGTATTAAACGAAATTAATTGGGTAAACGGAACACAAAATCTAAAAAGTGCCCTTAAAAAAGTTATGGGAGCAGGGAATATTGTTATTCAAAAAAAAGAAGAAATTACAACTTTCTAAAGGTTTTTCTTATTTTATTGGGACATTTGGACCTAAAAATGGTAGAATAATTTTGTGAGCTTAATAATTAAATGAGTTTTTGATAAACTTTTTTAATAAACGCTGGTAAACGTATAAGAATCATGATTGGATAATCATCCAAAAATCATTTTTATATTAAATACACTGATAAGGTGGGTTATAGACATGAAACGTATCGCTGTTTTAACAAGTGGGGGAGACGCTCCTGGAATGAATGCGGCTGTTCGCGCAGTTGTCCGTAAGGGTCTCTACGAAGGGATGGAAGTTTATGGTATTAACTACGGTTATGCTGGTTTAGTTGCTGGAGATATCCGTAAATTAACACGCAGAGACGTAGGGGATAAAATTTCTCGTGGAGGAACATTCTTATATTCAGCTCGTTACCCAGAATTTGCAACAGAAGAAGGACAATTAAAAGGAATCGAACAATTAGAAAAATTTGGTATCGAAGGACTAGTTGTTATTGGTGGAGATGGGTCTTATCGTGGAGGATTAGCCTTAACAAAACATGGTTTTCCTGCAATCGGTTTGCCAGGAACAATCGATAATGATATTCCAGGAACTGATTTTTGTATAGGATTTGATACAGCGATTAATACGGTTTTAGATTCTGTCGATAAAATTAGAGATACTGCAACAAGTCATGTGAGAACTTTTATCGTGGAAGTTATGGGACGTAATGCAGGAGATATTGCTCTTTGGACCGGTGTTGCTGGTGGAGCAGAACAAATTATTATACCTGAAAAAGAATTTAACATGGCAGAAGTAGCGGATACCATTCAAAAAGGTCGCGAACGAGGCAAGAAGCACAGCATCATCATTCTTGCTGAGGGTGTAATGAGTGGAAATGATTTCGCAGAACAATTAGCTGAATTCGGAGATCATCATGCACGTGTAACGGTTTTAGGACACGTTCAACGTGGTGGATCACCAACTGCTAGAGACCGTGTATTAGCAAGTATCTTTGGTGCAAAAGCCGTTGACTTGTTAAAAGAAGGCAAAGGCGGACTAGGTTTGGGAATGGTTGGAAATAAAATAGTGGAAAATGAATTTGAAGATGTTTTAAACAACCAAAAACACATGCCAGACTTATCTTTATACAAACTAAATCAAGAAGTTTCATATTAACCGAATAGAATTTTTCACAAAAAATGATTGTTGGGAGAGATTAAATAAATGAAAAAAACAAAAATCGTATGTACAATTGGACCAGCTAGTGAATCAGTAGAATTTTTAGTAAAAATGATTGATGCAGGAATGAACGTTGCTCGTTTAAACTTTTCACATGGAGATTTTGAAGAGCATGGAGCACGTATCCAAAATATTCGTGAAGCATCACAAATTACCGGTAAAATGGTTGCTATCTTATTAGATACAAAAGGTCCAGAAATCCGTACACACAACATGAAAGATGGACGTGTTGACTTTACTACTGGTGATATCGTTCGTATCTCTATGGATGAAGTTGAAGGAACAAACGAGAAATTCTCTATCTCTTATCCAGATTTAATCAATGATGTTCATATCGGTTCACACGTATTGTTGGATGACGGTTTAATCGATTTAGAAGTAACTGAAATCGACTTTGAAAATAGAGAACTTGTAACGTTAGTTTTAAATGCTGGAGTATTGAAAAACAAAAAAGGTGTAAACGTTCCTGGAGTCTCTGTTAACATGCCGGGTATTACTGACAAAGATGCTGCTGATATTCGTTTCGGTTTAGAAAACGATATTGACTTTATCGCAGCTAGTTTTGTTCGTCGTCCAAGTGATGTTTTAGAAATCACTGGCATTTTAGAAGAGCAAAAAATGGAACACGTTCAAATTATTGCAAAAATTGAAAACCAAGAAGGCGTTGACAGAATTGACGACATCTTGAAGGTTGCTGACGGCGTTATGGTTGCTCGTGGAGACCTAGGCGTGGAGATTCCAACTGAGGACGTTCCTATCGTTCAAAAATCTTTAATTCAAAAATGTAATGCATTAGGTAAAGCAGTTATCACAGCTACTCAAATGCTAGATTCCATGCAAGATAACCCTCGTCCTACGCGTGCAGAAGCTAATGACGTTGCTAATGCTATTTTTGATGGTAGTGATGCAGTTATGTTATCAGGCGAAACAGCAGCTGGTAAATACCCAGTTGAAGCAGTTCAAACAATGGCTCGTATTGCTGTTCGTACTGAAGAAGCATTAGTTAATCAAGATGCATTTGCTTTGAAAGCTTACAGCGAAACAGATATGACTGAAGCAATTGGACAATCAGTTGGTCACACAGCTCGTAACTTAGGCATTCAAACAATTGTAGCAGCGACAGAATCTGGTCACACTGCACGTATGATCTCTAAATACCGTCCAAAAGCTAGCATCGTAGCTGTAACATTTTCAGAACGTGTTATGCGTGGTTTAGCACTTTCATGGGGAGTTTATCCAACAGTATCTACTAAACCTGCATCTACTGATGATATGTTTAGTTTAGCTACAACAATTGTTCGTGAGAACGGCTTTGCTACAGATGGAGACTTAATTATCATCACAGCTGGTGTTCCAGTTGGAGAACGTGGAACAACTAACCTAATGAAGATTCAATTAATTGGATCAAAATTAGTAAGTGGTCACGGCGTTGGTTCAGAATCTGTTATTGGAAAAGCTATTGTAGCTACTACTGCTGAAGAAGCAAATGAAAAAGCAATCGAAGGTTGTGTCTTAGTTGTTAAGACTACAGATAAAGATTACATGCCTGCTATTGAAAAAGCTGCTGCAATCGTAGTAGAAAATGGCGGTTTAACAAGTCATGCTGCTGTTATTGGAATTGCAATGGGAATACCTGTAATTGTTGGAGCAGAAGATGCAACAACACTCGTTCGTTCAGGTGAATTGCTTACAGTTGACTCACGTCGTGGTATTGTTTACCGCGGAGCAACAACAGCAATCTAATCCATTCATAACTCAAAAAAATGGTGAAGCTGAGACTTTTGAAAAGATGATTACTCATCTTTTCAAAAGTCTCTTTGTATTTTAATGCTAGATGACATAATGTTATTATGGTAAACTAGTAGAGAAAGTTAAAGGATACACAACTATTAAGTTAAAAAAATTATTTTTAAAACAGTACAAAAATTAATGGAGGAAAAAATATGAATCAATCATTGGGAAATATTATAA
Organism: Carnobacterium sp.; assembly: GCA_036639135.1. Classification (GTDB taxonomy): domain Bacteria; phylum Bacillota; class Bacilli; order Lactobacillales; family Carnobacteriaceae; genus Carnobacterium_A. The sequence goes on from JAVWJE010000023.1 coordinate 5,442, forward strand.
CAGGATTAGTTACAGATATAAACGAAAAAGCTTACTTTATTCAAAAGGATGGGGTAACCTATAAATTATTAAAAGATGAGTCTTCCAATTACGAGTTAGGTGATACTGTAGAAGGATTTGCTTATGTATCTTTAAATAAAGAAACCATTTTAACACAAGATATTCCGACAATACGTATTGGAACATTTGCATGGGCTACGGTTATAGATACACGTAAAGATTTAGGTGTATTTATGGATGTTGGTTTGCCAGATAAAGAACTGGTTGTTTCGTTGGATGAATTGCCAGTATTAAAGCACCTTTGGCCAAAAAAAGGCGATCAATTAATGATTACTATAAAAGTTGATGAAAAAGATCGTATGTGGGGAACTTTGGTACCTGAAACTGTTTTTGAATCGCTCTCTAAAAAAGCGAGTGCTGATTTAAACAATCAAAATATTACTGCGACAGCTTATCGTCTGAAAATGGTGGGCACTTTTGTCATTACTTCGGATAACTACTTAGGTTTTATTCACCCATCTGAAAGAAAAGATGAGCCTCGTATGGGACAAGTTGTGTCTGGTAGAGTTAGACCAGATGGTGTATTGAATATTTCATTGATGCCTCGTGCACACGAAGCCATTGGGGATGATGCTGGAATGTTATTAGCTATCTTAGAACGTACGGCAAATGGCAGTTTTCCTTATACAGATAAAAGCGACGCAAATGAAATTAGAGAACGTTTTGGCATAAGCAAATCTCAGTTTAAGCGCGCACTGGGTAACTTGATGAAACAAAGAATGATCATCCAAGAAGATGGAGAAACTAAATTAGTTGAGCAAGCTATTGAACTAGAGGTAGAAGCATCGTCTGATCTAGACTCAACGAATGAAGATACTAAAATAGAAGAATAGATAAAAAATGTTGAATTTGATGAGGGATTGCTAATGAAGACGACTGAGTCTATGTTGATAAGGATTAAAGAAAAATTGCATAGTGCTGGATATAAGCTGACTCCTCAAAGAGAAGCAACGATTAAAATTGTGCTTGAAAAAGAAACAGAACATATGAGCGCAGAAGAAATTTATTTGGCAGTGAAAAAAAGAAACTCGGATATTGGGTTAGCAACTGTCTATCGGACATTAGATATTTTAACGGATATTGAACTTGTCAATAAAATTAGTTTTGATGATGGGTTAGCTCGATATGATCTAAAAGAAGAAGGAAACAAGCATTTTCACCATCATCTTTTGTGTTCAAAATGTGGTGGGATAGAGGAAATATTTGAAGATTTATTAGAGACAGTTGAACAAGATGTCGAAAAAAGATTTGATTTTCAAATCAAAGACCATCGTTTAACGTTTCATGGAATTTGTAAAAATTGCCAATAAGTCTGTCTCAAGTAAAAAAGAGCAGATCACGTAATGTGTTTCGTGCTTTTTTTTAATCGTATTAAGGAGAGAAAGAAATGGAAGAAGACTTAGCTGAATACATTCGCTTTTTAACAATTGAACGTGGGCTTTCTAAAAATACAATTGAAAGTTATTTGCGTGATTTAAAAAATTATTTGGTTTTTTTGAAAGAGAACCAACTAAATACTTGGGATGCTATTAATCGTTATGCTATCTTGTCTTTTTTACAACAATTAAAAGAAGAAAAAAAGTCGGCTGGTTCGATCATAAGAATGGTTTCAAGTTTAAGGCAGTTTCATCAGTTCTTAAGACAAGAAAAATTATCAATAGCTGACCCAATGGCTCATATCGATACACCTAAAAAAGCTCAAACTCTTCCCAAAGTGTTATCTACAAAAGAAGTGGAAATTTTAATTGAAACCCCCGATACTAGCCAAACATTAGGGATTAGAGATCGAGCAATTCTAGAAGTTATGTATGCAACGGGCTTGCGTGTTTCTGAGTTAACAGAATTAAAATTAGATGATTTGCATCTTTCTTTAGGCTTAATTCAAACAATTGGTAAAGGAGAAAAAGAACGTATCTTACCGTTAGGCGATTTAGCTATTAAGTGGATTGAAACCTATTTAAATCATAGTCGTAATAGACTAGAACGATCCGATCAACGTTCCAACTATGTTTTTTTAAATCATCATGGCCGTAAATTATCTAGGCAAGGAATTTGGAAAAACTTAAAGATACTTGTTCAAAAAGCAGGAATAAAAAAAGAAGTGACTCCTCATACTTTAAGGCATTCTTTTGCAACGCATCTATTAGAAAATGGAGCAGATTTAAGAACCGTTCAAGAATTATTGGGACACTCAGACATATCAACTACCCAAATTTATACGCATATTACGACACATCGCATGTCAACCGTTTACAAAACGTATCACCCGCGAGCGTAACCTTTAAGAGTTTCGTATTTCTCTCGCAATATAGCTTGTTATTGATTATAATGAAAAGTGTAAAAGATATGAATGAGGAGGTTAAAAAAGTATGTTATATAAAAGAGTGCATCTAATTGTAATGGATTCAGTTGGAATTGGTGAAGCTCCAGATGCTGTAAAGTTTAATGATGTTGGCAGTGATACATTAGGTCATATTGCTCAACAAGTAGGGTTAAATATACCCCATTTAGAAGAATTAGGTTTAGGAAACATCCGTCCATTAAAAGGTGTTAGACATGTAGCAGACAATGTTGGCTATTATACTAAATTAGAAGAAGTTTCTGTTGGAAAAGATACGATGACAGGTCATTGGGAAATAATGGGATTGAATATTCAAACCCCATTTAGAGTATTTCCTGATGGATTTCCTGATGCGTTGCTAAAAAAAATTGAAGATTTTTCTGGTCGCAAAATTGTTGCCAATAAACCTGCTAGCGGAACTGAGATTCTTGATGAGTTTGGTGAGCATCAAATGAAAACTGGCGATTTAATTATTTACACTTCTGCAGATCCGGTTTTTCAAATTGCAGCACATGAAGAGATTATTCCGTTAGAAGAATTATACAAAATTTGTCAATACGTAAGAGACATTACAAAAGATGACCCTTATATGATTGGACGTATTATCGCTCGTCCATTTGTTGGTACTCCTGGTAAATTTACTAGAACGAGTGGAAGACACGATTATGCTTTGAATCCTTTTGGAAAAACAGTTTTAAATCATTTGAGTGATGCTGGAAAAGATGTTATTGCGATTGGCAAAATAAATGATATCTACAACGGTGAAGGCATTACTGAAGCTGTACGTACGACTAGCAATATGGATGGTGTTGATCAATTATTGAAAGTCATGACTCAAGATTTTGAAGGATTAAGTTTTTTAAACTTAGTTGATTTTGATGCGTTATTTGGTCACCGTCGAGATGTAGCTGGCTATGGAAAAGCTATTGAAGAATTCGACAATCGTTTAGAAGAAATTGTTGGACAATTAAGAGAGGATGACTTGCTTTTAATTACGGCCGACCATGGAAATGACCCAACAGCTCCAGGTACTGACCATACTCGTGAATATGTACCGCTACTAGCTTACTCACCATCTATGAAAACATTTGGAGCAATACCGCAAGGACATTTTGCAGACATAGGAGCAACAATTGCTGATAATTTTAATGTGAAAGATACTAGTTTTGGAGAAAGCTTTTTAAAGCAGTTAGTTTGACAAAAAAATTGAAATAAGAAGGAGAACATTTATGACGTCAACTTTACAAGAAAAAATTAAAAGTGCAGCAGAATACATCAACAAGAAAGGTGTTAAACAACTTGATGTTGGTTTAATCCTAGGTTCAGGATTAGGTGAACTTGCAGATGAAATTGAAAATCCCGTAATCATCGCTTATAACAAAATCCCTCATTTTCCTGTATCAACAGTCGTAGGACATGCCGGTCAATTAGTATATGGTGAACTGGGTGGGAAATTAGTATTGGCAATGCAAGGACGTTTTCATTATTATGAAGGTTATAGTTTAGAAGAAGTGACATTCCCTGTTAGAGTCATGAAAGAGTTAGGTGTACATTCATTAATTGTCACAAATGCTGCTGGTGGAGTCAATGAAACCTTCGAGCAAGGAGAATTAATGATGATTACGGATCAAATTAACTATACTGGAGCAAATCCTTTGATGGGACCAAATGATGAAGCCTTAGGTGTGCGTTTCACTGATATGAGCGAGGCGTATGATAAAGATTATCAAAAAGCTGTTAAACAAGTTGCATCAGATATGAATCTAGATTTAAAAGAAGGCGTTTATATGGGGTTCTCTGGCCCAACGTATGAAACCCCTGCTGAAATTAAGATGGCTCGTTTATTAGGAGCGGATGCTGTTGGGATGTCTACTGTTCCTGAAATTATTGTAGCTAAACATGCATCACTAAAAACAATCGGGATCTCTTGTATCACAAATCTTGCTGCCGGAATGCAAGAATCACTTAACCATGAAGAAGTTGTAGAAACCACTCAACGTGTTAAAAAAACATTCAAATTATTTATCAAAAATATCTTAGAAGCGATTTAATAAAAAACGTTTGCTCCACTTGAATTTATATTCAGCGGAGCAAACGTTTTTTTCACGTTCTCATTTTTTAGAGAGGACATATAAAAAGTAAGGAGCACCAATAATTGAAACGATTACTCCGGTAGGCATTTCAGCAGGCGCAATGACAACTCTAGCTAGAGTATCTGCAATACTGAGTAGTAGGCTACCAATCAGAGCTGATAGAGGAATAAGGTAGCGATGCTTTGAACCAACGAATTGTTTAGCTAGATGAGGAGACAGCAATCCAATAAAACCAATACCTCCACTAACTGAGACACTGGAACCGGCTAATGCTACAGCTAATACAAGTAAAATGAATCTTTCTTTTTCTAAATGAACCCCTAAACCAACAGACGTTTCATCTCCTAAACTAAGAATATCCAAAATAGTATGTTTTTTATAGATAAACGGAATAGTTAAGATAAGCCAAGGAAGCAAAGCTAAAACAAAAGGCCAACTCGTTCCCCAAATGCTACCAGCAATCCAAGTGGATAAAAACTGGTACCGTTCTGGAGATAATTTAATAGTAAATACAATCATTAAAGAAGTTAATCCTGTTCCAATCGAGACACCGGTTAGAATCAAACGTGTAATATTGAGACCTTCGTTTTTTCTATACGTCAACCTATAAACTAAAAATGCTGCAACCAGTGCGCCAATGAAAGCTACCAGTGGCAATAAAAAAACAGAACGTCCACTAGCGGATGAAAAGAAACTAATAAAAATCATCACCGCAAGACCGGCTCCGGCATTGATACCCAAAATACCTGTGTCTGCTAAAGGGTTTCTTGAAACACCTTGTAAAACACATCCCGAAATAGCTAATCCAGCACCAACTAGAATAGATAAAAAAATACGAGGAAGTCTAAAATGATAAAGAATGAGTTCTTGTTGCACCGTTCCATTTCCCGTTAGAGTTTGCAGGATTTCTTTTGGAGATAGGCTCATTAAACCTGTGTTCATACTAATAATAAAAACCAAACAAATAGCCAAAGATAAGCCAATAGATAGCTGCTTAAATCGATAGCCTTTAACATTTTGATTTTTCATTAGTATACACCTCTTTTTCTAACTAAATGAAGAAAGAAGGGTATCCCAATTAACGAGATCAATACTCCAATAGGTGTTTCGAAAGGTGGGTTGATCATTCTTCCTGCTAAATCAGCTAAAACAACTAGTAAGCTACCTAATAGAGCTGAACAAGGAATAATTTTTTGATAATCGTTTCCGACGATTGTTCTTGTTATATGTGGAACTAATAATCCGACAAAACCAATTGGCCCGACGATTGCGACTGAAGAACCTGCTAAAACAGCAACAACAACCATGCTAAAAAGACGAATCAACGTTATATTTTGTCCTAGACTAATAGCTGTTTCTTCTCCTAAACTAATCAGTGTGACTGATTTTCTTAAAAATAAAGCACAAATGAAAGCTGCAAGAATAAAAGGTGTAATTATTCTTAAATTGGTCCATGTAATGGTTGATATCCCACCAATATACCAAAAGGTTAAGTCTTGACCACTATTTTTATAAAGTGAAATGGCCTCACTTAAAGAAGCAAATAAAGCACTAACAGCTGTCCCAGACAAAATCAACCGTAGAGGTGTTAAACCACTATGGGATAAAGAACCTATACCGTAAACTAAAAATGCGCCAAGACCTGCTCCTGCAAAACAAAATAATAAAAGGGCTACATAAGGAAGATTAGGCATAAATCCAAAACAGAAAGCAAGAGCGAGTGAGGCTCCTGCATTTAAGCCAAGCAGTCCTGAATCTGCCAAGGGATTACGTGTTACGCCTTGCATTATGGCTCCAGCTACAGCTAATGCACCCCCAATCAAAACAGATCCGATAACTCGAGGGAACCTAATTTGGCGTATAATTTTCTGACTAATAATGCTTTCATCATAACGAAAAAGTGCGTTCCATAATGTAACTAAAGAAGTATTTGCCGCTCCTAAAGATAATGATAAAAAAATCACAAACGATAACAACAAGCTCCCAAATAATAAGGTTAGGTAGTAAATAAATTGTTTATCTTTTTGCAACAAAACTGAGTTATATTTAGGCATCACGAATGCTCCTTTTTCAGCATATCATAAGATAAACAAATCGGATTGTTACTGAATGGGCATGTCACTAAAATGGGATCAATTTCAAATGTTTCTCTTAAATAAGGCACCGTCATCATTTGTTTGGGCGATCCCTCAGCAACCAAATCACCGTTTTTCATTGCAATGATATGATCAGAAAAACGAGAAGCATGATTTAAATCATGCAAAGCCATGACAATAGTACGACCTTCTTCTTGATTCAATTTTTGTAACAGAAGCAAAATGTCTAATTGATGGGCTAAGTCTAGGTAAGTTGTTGGTTCATCTAATATTATTATATCCGTATCTTGAGCCAGAATCATAGCTATCCAGGTTCGTTGTCTTTGACCGCCAGATAACGTATCGACTGTTTGTTCTTTTATTGCAGTAAGACTAGTCACTTCAATTGCCCAATTAATTTTTTCTAAATCTAATTTAGTTAGATGACCAAATCCACTTTGATAAGGGAAACGGCCATAAGAAACAACTTCAAAGATGGTTAAACCAGCAGGGGGTTCCATTGATTGAGATAAAAGAGCCATTTTTTTTGCAACCTGTTTGGTTTTTAATTGATAAACATCTTGTCCATCTAATAGTATGGTTCCTTTTTGAATTTTTAAGATTCGTGCAATAGATTTTAATAAGGTCGATTTGCCACATCCGTTTGGGCCAATTAATGTGGTGATTTTTTTTTCTGGAATTTCAACCGTTAAATTGTGAATAATTGATTTATTTGTATAGCCAGCTGCAAGCTGGTCGATCGTTAATGAAGTCATCGCTAGCCTGCCTTCTTAATTGATAATGATTCTCAGTATTACCTCTAAATTATAGTGGAGCAAAAAATAAATAGCAAACTATATTTTTTGCAAAAGCAAATGATAATCTTGTCTTGTGAGCAATATTTTAAGATAAGTTTTCAGCCTTACACCACTACTCTTTTGAAACGAATTGACAAAAATTGTAGATTGAATGATAATGGTAATCGTTATCATACAAAATTTAATAGGCGTTAAGAGAGGATAGAAGCATGAAAAAGAGACAACTAATTTATATAGGTTTATTAGCTTTTTTTTTAACAGTTGGGTGCACAAATAAAGAAAATAATAAAACAGAAATGAGCTCAGAGTCTCATCCGCAAGAAACGACGTTAACAGATGCCTTAGGAAACAATGTAGAAGTACCGGGAAAACCTAAGCGGATTATTGGTTCTTATTTAGAAGATTATTTAGTGGCTCTGGGTATTACACCCGTTGCTCAATGGTCTGTTAATGATGGAGCTTCTGTTCAAACTTATCTACAAGATCAGTTAACAGATGTACCTATGATTGCTCATGACTTACCTTTTGAAGCGGTTATTGGCTATGAACCGGATCTATTGCTAATGGGAGAAGCGAGTACGGTTGAAGGTGGGAAGTACGATCAATATGCTAAGATTGCACCAACCTATGTTGTAAAAAGTGGAACAGACACTTCTTGGCGTGATAAATTAATTGAAATAGGAACGGTTGTTGGTGAAAAAGAAAAAGCTGAAAAAGTTCTAACTGATTATGATCAAAAAATGTCAGAAGCTAAAGCAGCAATTAAAGAATCAACAAAAGGTGAATCTGCAGTTGTTGTTTGGGTAGTAAACAACTCAATCTTTATGGTTCGTGAAAACTCTTCAAGTGGTGCAGTTTTATATAATGAACTGGGATTGGAAGTTCCTAACCTTGTTCAAGAAATTTCAGAAAAGGCAACAGCAGATTGGTCTGCTGTGTCATTGGAAAAATTAGCAGAGTTAGATGCGGACCATATTTTCTTAGTTGATAGTGATCAAGCGATTGGATCCCCTCTGTTAGAAGAAAATATTTGGAAAAATATACCGGCTGTTAAAAAGGGCAATCTTTATGAGTATAGTCCAGAAACAAGTTGGTTATATGCTGGGCCGATTGCTAACTCAGAAATCATCAATGATGTTGTTGATCAATTAGTTAAGTAAAGAAATAGTTTGAAAAAGCCATCCTACTTTTTACGGGTGTCTTTTTTAGTACGTTTCCTGTTATTAATTGATTTGATACGCATAAAATGAAGGGAAATCGAGAAGCTATTCTTTTCAAATACTTTTAGTGAGACATCGTTACGTTACGCACTCTTTTTGATTTATTGAGAAAATGCGTTTTCTGTGTTATGGTAGGGAAAGCAAAAAATCGGATAAAGTTGAAATGAGGACTTTTAATGGACGAGCGTTTACTAACAGGAACGATGAAAATAAACAATAGCAATCATCTTGAAATCGGCGGCGTAGATACTATTGAGTTAGTTAAGAAATACGGTACACCATTATATGTTTATGATATACAAGCCGTTAAAGAAAAAGCTCGAGCTTTTAAATCAGCTTTTTCTAAAAGAAAGATAAAAGCTCAAGTTGCTTATGCAAGTAAAGCCTTTTCTTGTTTAGCCATTTATCAGTTGATGGCAAAGGAAGAATTATCTTTAGACGTTGTTTCTGGAGGCGAGCTATACACTGCTATTAAAGCGAAGTATCCTAGTGAAAAAATCCATTTTCATGGCAATAATAAATCAGATGATGAAATAATCGCTGGGTTAGATTATCAAGTTGGTTGTTTTGTGGTAGATAATTTTTATGAATTAGATCGATTGAATCAGCTTACTTCAGATCGCAAACAAAAAATGAATATTTTGATTCGAGTTACACCAGGTGTAGAAGCGCATACTCATGAGTATATTTCTACTGGACAAAGTGATTCTAAATTCGGGTTTGATTTAGAAAACGGTCAAGCTACAAAAGCTGCGATTTTGGCTAGTAAGATGCCTTTTATTGAGGTGATTGGCCTGCATAGTCATATCGGCTCACAAATTTTTGAACTAGAAGGATTTAATTTAGCGATTGATAAAGTGTTGCGATACTCAAAACTATGGAAAGACCAATTTGGTTTTGATTTAAAGGTCTTAAATGTTGGCGGAGGATTTGGCATTCAATATACCGTTGAAGATAAACCATTATTAATTGAAGAGTATATCGATTCGATTATTACTGAGGTTGAAAATGTAGCAGAAGATTTTGAACTAAGCATGCCTGAAATATGGATAGAACCCGGTCGGAGTTTAGTAGGAGATGCAGGAATCACTCTTTATGAAACGGGATCTCAAAAATCAATTCCGGCTATTCGTAACTACCTTGCTATTGACGGAGGGATGTCAGACAATATTCGGCCTGCGTTATATGGAGCGAAGTATACAGGCGTATTTGCTAATCGTGTAGAGGATAAAACAGATGGGGTCTATTCAATAGCCGGTAAGTGTTGTGAGTCTGGAGATATGCTAATTTGGGATTTGCCGTTGCCTAACCCACAGAAAAAAGACATTTTGGCTGTATTTAGTACTGGAGCATATGGTTACGCAATGGCTAGCAATTACAATCGCATTCCTCGACCACCTGTTGTATTTGTTGAAAATGGTGTAGATTTCTTGGCTATTCAAAGAGAAAGTTACAGTGATTTAATGAGGTTAGAACACTCGTTGATGTAAAACAGTTAAGTAGACAGATGACTAAATGGATAAAATCTCTAGGGGGATAAATAGAAGATGTTACTCGACTATAAAAACAATTATGAAAAAATAACGATGGGGCTACTATCGTTTATACCTGACTTTAAGGATGTTACTCGTCTAAAGTTCGAATTAGATTGGTATCAACAAGAAGAAAATCGCAAGCTTTTTTTGTGGCGAGGAGAAGAAACACAAGACATGATAGCTGTAATAGGCGTTGAAACAGGAGATGAATTAATTTTATTGCGTCACATTTCTATCAATCCCTCTTTTCGTAATGAAGGAATCAGTTATAAGATATTAGAAGCGCTAGAACGTCAATTTCCTGATCAGAAGATTATTGGAACATTAGAAACTGCTCAGTTAATTGTTAAATGGGAACAAGAAAAGAATAAAAAGCTGTGTTTAATTTCCACTGATGATAAGCAGAAAGAAGAGTAAGTGATGTCTGAAATTAATGTGAAAATTGATGCGTTTGAGGGACCGCTGGATTTATTGCTTCATTTGATCCAACGAATGGAATTAGACATTTATGATATTCCAATCGCTGAAGTTACTTCTCAGTACCTTGTTTATATCAAAACGATGAAAGTATTGAAATTAGATGTTGCTGGCGATTACTTAATCATGGCAGCGACTTTAATGGCAATCAAAAGTAAATTACTTTTACCTAAACAAGAATTAGCATTTGACGATGAAACGTTAGAGTATTTTGAAGAGGGACAAGATCCACGTGAGGCTTTGGTTGAACAATTGTTAGAATACCAAAAATATAAAGAAGCGGCTGTTGTATTAAAAGATAAAGAAGAAGAACGAAATCAGTATTACACAAGAGAGCCGCAAAATCTTGAGTATCTACAACATAATGTGCCTTTGGAACCTATGGAGTTTACGACAGATGATTTAGTTTTAGCTTTTAATAAATTGTTAACAAAACGCTTGAATAAAATATCACTTCAAACTAAAGTCATGGCAGAAGAAACAACGATTACTGAAAAAATGACGTTTATTTTAAGTCGACTGTCTCTTAAGTCTCAAAAAGAAGGTTTGCTATTTTCTAGTTTATTTATTGAGCCAACAAAAAAAGAAATGGTTGCGACTTTTATGGCTATGCTGGAATTAATTAAAGAAAAATCGATTGTTTTTAAGCAATCTAAGAAATATGGAGATATCTTTGTGTATGCCGTAGAAAGTGATGATGAGAGGTGCTAACGGATGAATGAAACAGCAGCCATTGAAAGCTTACTTTTTGTAGCAGGAGATGAGGGGTTAGCTTTAAATGAGATTGCTTCCCTATTGGATTGTTCAACGCAGCATGCCTATCAATTATTGATGGAGCTTCAAAAAGAGTGCGAAACTTGTGAAACGCGAGGCTTAACACTATTAGAAGTTGGGGATCAATATCAACTAGCAACCAAAAAAGATTATGCTGATCTGATTAGATCTTACGCTATTTCACCTCTGTCAACTAACTTATCGCAAGCAGCTCTTGAAACACTAGCTATTATTGCTTACAAGCAGCCATTAACGAGAATGGAAATTGATGAAATACGTGGGGTTCAAACAAGTGGATCCTTACAAAAGTTAGTGATTAGAGGTTTAATTGAAGAAAAAGGTCGTGTAGAAGGTCCTGGTCGTGCTATATTGTATGGAACATCTCATTATTTTTTAAGTTATTTTGGTTTAAAAAAGATAACCGAGTTACCTGAGTTACCTGAAATGTCAAGTATTGAACAAAACTATTCAGAAAAAGAATCAGATTTATTTTTTGAACGATTCAATGAACAGTTTTCGTGATGATTGTAACAAATAAAAAATAGAACGTTAAGGAGTAGTTAAAAAATATGGAAAGATTACAAAAAGTAATGGCACATGCTGGGATAGCTTCTAGAAGAAAGTCAGAAGAACTAATTGTTAAAGGTCACGTAAGAGTAAACGGAAAAATAGTAACAGAATTAGGCGTTCAAGTAGGAAACTCTGATAGAGTAGAAGTTGATGGTGTACCAATTGATCGTGAAGAGCCTATTTACTTTTTGTTAAATAAACCCAGAAGTATGATCTCAGCCGTTTCTGATGACAAAGAAAGACGAGTGGTAACAGATTTATTTCCTCATGTAGAACAACGTATTTATCCAGTCGGTCGATTAGATTATGATACAACCGGAGCCCTTATTTTAACGAATGATGGCGAACTATCGCAAATGTTAATGCATCCTAAATTTCATATAGATAAAACATATGTCGCTAAAGTTGAAGGCATTGTCAATAGACGGTCATTAAATAAATTAGAAAACGGGATTAATGTCGAAGGCAAAAAAACTTCTCCAGCTAAAGCGAAAATCCTTTCAGTAGATAACGACAAAAAAATGTCGATGGTTGAATTAACCATTCATGAAGGTAGAAATCAACAAGTTAAAAATATGTTTAGAGCTATTGGACATCCTGTTCAAAAACTTAAAAGAGAAACTTATGGCACTTTAAATTTAAATGGTCTGCGTCCAGGAGAGTGGCGTGAACTCAAATCATTTGAAGTGAATCAACTCCGTAATTTGATAAATGAGAATAAAAAAGACTTAGATTAAACTTTAAGCTTCAGATGCCACTCTTAGTGTTGTCCGAAGCTTATTCCTACATAAAATAATGCATATCTCTGTATACAAGATAAAAACCATGTATAATATGATGAGTATAGAGTGAATTTGGAGGTGTAGTGTCATTGGGAAATGAGGAACTTAACTTATTAGTTGTTGATGATGAAGATCGCATTCGACGCTTATTAAAGATGTACTTAGAGAAAGAAAATTACACCATCACTGAAGCAGATGATGGTGAAAAAGCTTTGAGTTTAGCATTGGAAAATGATTATGATTTAATTTTATTAGATCTTATGCTACCTAAGATGGATGGCATTGAGGTTGCTAAAGAATTGAGAGAACATAAAAATACTCCTATTATGATGTTAACAGCTAAAGGCGAAGAAATGAATCGAATCCAAGGATTTGAAGCTGGAGCAGATGATTATATTGTAAAACCTTTTAGTCCTAGAGAAGTTGTTTTACGTGTTTCTGCTGTATTAAAAAGAACACATAGTGAAAAAGAAAAAGAACAATTGAATCCGAATTTAATTGTTACACCTAATATTGAAATTGATAATCAATCACATCGTGTATTAGCAGGTGGCAATCCCGTTAATCTTACTCCAAAAGAATACGATCTCTTATTGTATTTGGTTCAATCTCCAAACCAAATTTTTGGAAGAGAACAATTACTAAGAGAAGTTTGGAAATATGAGTTTTTCGGAGATTTAAGAACAGTGGATACGCATATTAAGCGGTTGCGAGAAAAGTTAACTAAACAATCAGAAACAGCCGCAAAAATGATTGTAACTGTTTGGGGTTTAGGCTATAAATTTAATTCTTATTCCGCAGAAAAAGAGTAGGCTAGAATATGGACAAATCAAATAATCTGACTATTCGAATTTGGTTGGTTACGATGTTAATACTTGGGTTTTGCTTTATTTCTACAACAGAACTGTATAGTCACTTGTATCAGAAAAATATGCAACAAATGTACATTTCTGATTATGAAGTAATGATTCAATCTATTGAAGAACAGTTAGAAAATGATCCTACTGTAACCATCGAAAAGATGAATAAATTGAAAGCGTATGATTCACATTTGTTTATGTCGGTACAAGTAGAGGGAGAACCCGTATTACATCTTTCTGAAGATTCTAAAATTTTTTTCTCCACTTATAAAGACAAGATATTGGCTGAACCAGTAATAAAAAGCGCCTTTACTAAGAGTAAAGATGCACAAATCATTAGTGAAAAGTCGCTATCTAAAAATAAAAAGGGATTGTTTATTTTTAGACTAAAAAATATAACTATCCAGGGGAAAAAAGCAAGTATATCCTCAGTTGTGGATTTATCGTTCTTAAGTGAAGCCAAAAAAAAAATGGATAGTTGGGTTTTAGGCATTTTTTCACTCTATGGATTATTAACTGTGTTTTTCTTTTATTTTATACAAAAACGTGTTGGAAAACCGTTAAATGAATTAAGGGATATTGCTTTCGATTATGCAAAAAATGATTTTAGCCAAAAAGCCTCTTCTACTTACAAAGATGAATTTTCACAATTAGCTTTAGCTATGAATAAAATGAGAAAGTCATTGGAGACAACTGGAGCAGCAACAAGACAAGAAAAAGAACTGTTAGAAAATATCGTTGCTTCCATCTCGACTGGCATATTGTATTACAATCAAGATAAAACACTCTTAATGTCTAATCCATTAGGAGAGGAATTTCTACACAATTGGCACACTTCACAAAACATCGAAGATTACCAACTGCCAGAATCTTTAAAAAATAAAATTGATGAAGTTGTCAAAAAGTCTGAAAAAGTTTCTCATGATGTTACGATAAAAGATTCTTATTTTCATATCGCACTGGTTCCTTTATTTGATGAAGATATGAAAAATGTACGTGGCGTTCTAGTTTCTTTGAAAGATTTAACAAAAGAAAGACGTTTAGATAAAATGAGAGTTGATTTTATTAATAATATTTCTCATGAATTGCGTACACCTTTGGTTATGATCCAAGGTTATAGTGAAGCTATTATTGATGATATAGCTGAAACTGTTGAAGAAAAGCATGAAATGGCTAGTATTATTGGAGATGAAGCGAAACGAATGAATCGTTTGGTAAACGAGATGCTTGATTTATCCCGCATGGAAGCTGGCTACATTGATTTAATTATCGAAGATGTTAATTTAAAGCTTTTCTTTAAAAATATTATTTCTCGATTTAATCGATTTGCTCAAAAAAGTGACGTGCAATTATCATTGAAACTCGATTCGGAAATTCAAACGTATCCTATGGATGTAGATAAAATGACTCAAGTTTTTGTAAATCTTATTCACAATGCAATCTATCATACTTCAACAGTTAACCGAGAGAATGCAAAAGTAGAAATACGAGTTCAGTTGGATAAGTTTATTGATGAAATTCAAATGGATATTGTTGATAATGGTCCTGGAATTTCAGATGAAGATATTCCATATATTTTTGACCGTTTTTATAAAGCAGATAAATCGAGAGTAAACAATAAGTCCAATGAAAATGGAACAGGTATTGGTTTATCAATAGTAAAAAGTATTGTTGAAGAACATGGTGGCTATCTCGAAGTTGTGAGTGTTCCAAATGAAATAACTACTTTTAGAATCCATTTTCCTTATTTAGATAATAAGGAAAATACTAATTTTATGTAAGTAAAGGTTGCAAACAGAAATGAAATAGCTTATACTTAATCCGTACATCTGATGTACTAAAAAAATAGACGATTCGTCTTCAGGGGCAGGGTGTAATTCCCGACCGGTGGTATAGTCCACGAGCCAGATAGCATTTTTGGTTGAACTGGTTTAATTCCAGTACCGACAGTAAAGTCTGGATAAAGAAGATGGGGCTTATTTGAATTTGACACTGTTCATATGCTCTGTTTAATTTTTCTGAAGAGAAATTAGACGAGCGTATTTTTTTATGGTGATTTTTTTGATAAGCTCAAGAATGCTCAAGCTGATGAGTCCTTTTAGGAGGATTTTTTATGCAAAACAGTAACACGAAAAAGTTAGTCGGGGTTTCTATGCACGCAGCAGTTGCGTTCATACTAATGTTTTTTGCTTTTCCCATTATCCCAGGAGTTACTTTTCTGAAAATTGATTTCAGTGACATTCCTGTCTTGCTAGGTATGTTTTTATATGGACCGGTAGCAGGAATAGCAGTAGCTTTAATTCGCACGATTCTTCATTATGTGCAAACAGGAGGAGACGCAGGGTATCCAATAGGAGATATCGCTAGTTTAGTGGCCAGTTTAGCTTATTGTTTGCCTATCTATTATATTATGGAAAATAAAGCTGAAAATGCTAAAAATATAATAGTGGCCAATGTGTTGGGTACAATATCATTGACAGCTATATTGTCAATATTAAATGCTTACGTTCTTATCCCACTTTATTTTGCAGTATTGAATTTTAGTGTCGGACCAGTACAAAAATACGTTTTTTATGGCGTTGTTCCTTTTAATTTAATTAAGGGACTTGTAGTCAGTACGGTCTTTATTGCTTTGTATAAAAAGTTGAAACCTTGGATATTAAAGAATCAATTAGTTAAAACAACTTATTCTCCATATACGACAGTAGAAAAAAATAGATAAATAATAAAAATGATTTCGTTTATTAGACGAAATCATTTTTTATTTGTCTAAAATGACTATTTTAAAGAATTCCTATTCATTCTTTGGTATATTAACCTTATATCAAGAATGGATATAAAAAGGAGTTGCGTTATATGAATCAATTATCTTATCTAGATTATTTTTACTTATCCTTATTTTCACAAGTTCATTCGAAAAAGGACTCTACAATTTATCATATACTAAAAGGAAAAAAAACGGCATCGATTCTTTATAGTGCTGAAAAATATCAGCTGACTCATTTTTTTTCTTTGTTTCCAAAATTAGATCGGATGCAATTTAATAAAAGCATAGAAAGAATGATTCATTTAAATTATCTTTTATTGTCAAAAGAAAAAAATGTCTACTTTTTATCAGGTGAAGGGAAGAATAGATGGTTAGAGTTTTTTAGCACGCATTATTATCCTAGACAGTTGAATTACCTTCAAGACGGACCGGCACTCATGAATTTTTGGCGGACTCTTCAATTGATCACTCAAGTCTTATCTGAAATTAGATATAAAAATAAAAATTATATCCCAATTGAAAAAGATTGGGAAAAACAACTATGGTTAAAACAATGGCTTAAGAACAATGAACAGAGTAAGCAACAACTAGGTATGGAATTTGGACAAGAATGGATTTTAATTTTTGGTAAACTTCCTTTATTAAACGCTGATATAATAGCAGCTAACCTATCTGGTCATGGAAATACTGGCAAGACACAAAAACAGTTAGCTAGAATCTATAAAAAGGAGTCTGTTGAAATCCACTTAATCGTATTAGATTCATTAGCTCTTATAGGGCAGATGATAGAAAATGAAGCCGAAAATTTTCCATTATTTTATACTATTTACAAGGAAATGCTTCTTACTTATGAGGGCACTACAAAAAGTGCTTTGCTTACGAAACAATATTTGTTAAATGGCTATTCTCTTGAAGATACTGCGAAGTATCGCCAACTTAAATCAAGCACGGTTAATGAACACATCATTGAAATAAGCATTATGGATCCTTTATTTGACCTTACTACTGTATTGCCATCGAATAAGTTAACTGAAATCAAACAGCTTTTAAAAGAAACACCAGCAATTACCTATCAAGAAATAATTGAAAAAAAGCCAGAAATTCAGTTTCTATGGTACCGTCTTGCTCAAATAGAAAGGAGTCGGGATAGTGATGAA
>JAVWJE010000024.1:0-22912 GCA_036639135.1 Carnobacterium sp.
TAAAGAATATTTTGATTTAATTAACCAACTTAATATTTTAACTAAAAAACTAGGAGGAATAAATAATGACAAAATTGTATGAAACAAAAATGATTAATACGGGTGGTAGAAACGGAGAAACACATTCTCCTGATCACTCAATTGAATATAAAATTTCTGCGCCAGGTAGTAAGGGTGAAGGAACGAATCCTGAACAATTATTTGCAGCAGGATACGGATCTTGTTTTAATGGAGCTCTAGAATTAGTTCTTTCACAATCAAAAATCAAAGCTGCTAGTACAATTGATTGTACTGTTGCTTTGTATAATGATGCCGACGAAGGTTTTGAGCTTAAAGTTATTTTAGAAGGCGAAATAAGTGGGTTCTCAGCTGATGAAACGTTAGATTGGATGGGAAAAGCTCATCAAGTTTGTCCTTATTCTAAAGCTACTAGAGGAAATATTAGTGTTGAATTAAAAGCAAAATAAAGAACAAATGAAACAACTTGAGTATATTATCCTACTCAGGTTGTTTTTTTATTATTTAAGCAGATAAAACGCTTGCATTTTTAGTTTAAATGAGTTACATTCAACTTGTATATACAAGTCAACCGTAACTCATTTAAAAGGAGGAGAAAAAGAATGGCAGATTACAATCAAGATGTTAAACAGTTACTAGAATTTATCGGAGGTCCGGACAATATTTCAGCAGTGAGTCACTGTGCTACTCGGATGCGTTTTGTATTAAATGATCCTGCAAAAGCAGATAACAAAAAAATAGAGGATATTCCAGCAGTAAAAGGAACATTTACTCAAGCGGGTCAGTATCAAGTTATTATCGGAAATGATGTTGCTACTTTTTATAATCAATTTACAAAGATTGCTGGAAAAGAGGGCGTATCAAAAGACGAGGTAAAAGCAGCTAGTAAACAAAATCAAAATCCGATCCAACGAGCTATGTCCGTTTTAGCAGAAATCTTTACACCTATTATTCCCGCAATTATTGTTGGTGGATTGATCTTAGGATTTCGTAATATCTTAGAAGGAATTGAAATGGAATCATTAGGTCGACTCATGGTAGATGGTATGGCACAGGTTACTGATGCAGGGGCTCCCATTTACAATCGTATTGTCGATGTTAGTCAATTTTGGAGTGGTGTAAATAGTTTCTTATGGCTAATCGGAGAAGCCATTTTCCACTTCTTACCAGTAGGAATTACTTGGAGTATCGCTAAAAAAATGGGAACAACTCAAATTTTAGGGATTGTTTTAGGGATTACGTTAGTTTTACCGCAATTATTAAATGCTTATTCCGTAGCAGGAGCCGCTGCTGCAGATATTCCGTTTTGGGACTTTGGTTACTTCCAAATTGACATGATTGGTTACCAAGCTCAAGTTATTCCAGCAATGCTTGCAGGGTTCTTATTAGCCTACTTAGAATTAGGGCTAAGAAAAATTATCCCACAAGCGATATCAATGATATTTGTTCCATTCTTTGCTTTAATTCCAACAGTGTTAATTGCTCATACGGTTTTAGGACCTATTGGTTGGGTTATTGGAGGTTGGATTTCAACTTTAGTTTATGCTGGTTTAGGCAGTTCAGTGAACTGGTTGTTCGGTGCGTTATTTGGGTTCTTATATTCACCGCTCGTTATTACAGGCTTACACCATATGACCAATGCAATCGACTTACAATTAGTCGCTGACTATGGTGGAACGAATCTATGGCCGATGATTGCTCTATCGAATATAGCGCAAGGTTCAGCTGTATTAGCCATTATTTTCTTACACCGTGGCGATAAAAAAGAAGAGCAAATCTCTATCCCAGCTGCTATTTCTTGTTATTTAGGTGTAACAGAACCGGCAATGTTTGGGATTAACATTAAATATGTCTATCCTTTTGTAGCTGCAATGATTGGTTCTGGTATTGCCGGAATGATAGCAACTATGTTTAACGTAACGGCTAACTCAATTGGTGTCGGCGGTTTACCAGGAATTCTTTCTATTAAAAATGAATACTGGTTTATCTTCATTATCTGTATGGTCATCGCAATCGTTGTACCATTCATATTGACTGTTGTTTTCCGTAAGTATAATATTTTTAATAAATCAGATCAAACAGAACAAGCAATTGTTGGCGAACCAGAATTAGGATAATAAATTAGTAGAAAGTAGGAATAAAATTGACTACGTTTCATGAAAAAGTCGTATATCAAATCTACCCTAAATCTTTTAAAGATTCAAACGGAGACGGAATTGGAGACTTAAAAGGAATCCTTGAAAAGATTCCTTACTTAGCCAGTTTGGGAGTGGATATGCTTTGGATTAATCCATTTTTTTCTTCCCCTCAAAAAGATAATGGCTACGATATTTCCAATTATACTGAGATTGATCCTTTATTTGGAACGATGGAAGACTTCGAAGTACTCGTGGAAGAAGCAAGAAAGAATCAAATGGAAATTATGTTAGATATGGTTTTAAACCATACCTCGATTGATCATGAATGGTTTCAAAAAGCATTAGCAGGAGACGAAGAGTACCAAGATTATTATATCTTACGCGAACCGAGATTAGACGGCGGTCATCCTACTAACTGGGTATCTAAATTTGGTGGACCAGCTTGGGAGTCATTTGGAGATACAGGAAAAGAATACCTCCATTTATATGATGTCTCGCAAGCAGATTTAAACTGGCGCAATCCTAAAGTTAGAGAAGAAATGTTTAAAGTTGTTAATTTTTGGCTAAATAAAGGCGTAACCGGCTTTAGATTTGACGTCATTAATGTCATTGGAAAAGATGAAGTGTTGATTGATGCAATAGATGGTGTAGGTAAATCTCTTTACACAGATAAGCCAATAGCACATGAATATATTCATGAGTTAAATAAGGAAACATTTGGTAGAAAAGAAAGCATTATGACAGTTGGCGAAATGTCTTCTACTACTATTGAAAATGGAGCAGCATACTCAAACCCCGAAAACGAAGAATTGTCTATGTTGTTTAGCTTCCATCATTTAAAAGTTGATTATTTGGATAATGAAAAATGGAGTCTGATGCCTTTTGACTTTATGGAATTAAAACGATTATTAAACGATTGGCAAACAGGTATGACAGAAAAAAATGGATGGAATGCTTTATTCTGGAATAACCATGATCAACCTCGTGCGATTAGTCGTTTCGGGAATCCAGAACACTATTTTTATGCATCAGCAACCTTACAAGCTCAAACGATGCATCTATTGCGAGGAACTCCTTATATCTATCAAGGAGAAGAAATAGGAATGACGAATCCTGGGTTTTCAGAATTAGCTGATTATGTTGATATTGAAACACACAATGCTTATGCTGATTTGATTGGAAAAGGCTTATCACCAAAAGAGACGATGGCTATTATCAAAGAGAAATCTAGAGACAATAGTCGTACTCCTATGCAGTGGTCAGATGAACGAAATGCGGGTTTCACAATGGGTCAGCCATGGTTAAAAGTAGCAGATAATTATTTACAGATTAATGTTGAAAGAGAACAAGCTACAGGTAAAATTTTATCCTATTACAAAGAATTGATTCAATTGCGTAAGGAAATGAAAGTTATCTCGGAAGGAAATTACCGAGGAATATTATTAGAACATTCAAGTGTTTATGCTTATGTAAGAGAATACGAGGGACAACAATTATTGGTTTTAAATCATTTTTACGAAGAGCCAGTTAGTGTTGAGATTCCTGAAGAATTCTTGAATCGACAAAGCAGTTATCTGATAGGAAATGGCAAAAAAAGAAACTTAACATCAGTAGTCGTGTTGGAGCCATATGAAACACTAGCCTTTTATTTTAACGATAACAGATAAGTCTATAAATAATGAGTCAATAAAAGACAGCATCCTAAAAGGTGCTGTCTTTTATTGACTCATTTAGTTCTTGTTTTAATTCATTTGGATTTTTGCGACGTGCAAAATCGACAAAACGAAACCGATCTAAGCGATGCCTTGACTCTGTGTACTGAAATAAAGTTGTATCTTCCAAATAAACGTCACTACGAACGACGACTACATGTGTGTCTCCATGTAAGTCCATTAATTGTTGATCTTCAGAAGTAGCTAATTCTACGATTATTTCTTTTTTTGCATAACTGATAACTAAGCCTAACTCATTTTCGATATAGTTATATAATGAATCTTCGGCTGCTTCGTTTGGTATATCAGAAATAACAGAAGTTAACAGATAATCTTTATCTAAAATAACGACCTCTCCATCAACTTTACGCTGTCTTGCAATATAGATAACTTGAGTACTTTCAGGTAATTTTAAGCGCTCGACTAAATAACTAGGTAAAGCCATTTGGGTATTAGAAGAGACAACGGTTTGACTGTTTATGTGTTGAGAAGTTTGCAATTCTTTGTAACTTGTCAGTCCAGATATTGGAAAATCAAGACGCTTTACATCTAAAACGATAGAGCCTTTGCCTTGCTGTTTTTGGATATACCCATTTTCTAACAGTAAAGACAATGCTTTTCGAATGGTTTCGCGAGAAACCTCATACGTTTTTGCTAATTCATTTTCACTAGGTAAAAGGTTGCCTGGCAAATAAACTTGATTAATAATAGCGGCTTGAATTTCTAAAGATATCTCGTTAAATTTATTCATGATAAAATACCTCACATTCATTGTTTTCCCTATCTAGTTTAGCATATTTTTTAGCAAAAAGAGTTAAAGCAATTTAATTTCCTTTGATTGGGTGACTATTTGTAAGAGAAAATAGATGAAACGGATCACTATCCAAAAAAAATACTCTCCTAAATGTAAAAAGCATAAGCTTTATTACTTCAGGAAAGTATTTGTATGGTGTTATTAATGTTAAAACCAAGTTTTAATTAGGATAAAATGATTTATTTAGAAACTTGGATATTTAATGTTTGTCTACCAAAGTTCATTGCACGGTTAAGGTCAGTCATGTGAATATCAATACGATTTCCTTTAATTGCACTACCTGTATCTCCAGCAATAAATGTTCCGTATCCTGGGATAGTGATGGTTGAACCTAGTGGAATGAAGTTAGGATCAACAGCAACAACATTAGGGTTAGAATTTAAATTGATTCCTGTTGCAGTTGTATCGCTTAACTCGGGTTGGTTAGTTGAATAAGCTGTTGCTTGAACAGTAACTGATTGTCCAGTTGCTTGTTGAGCAGGTTCAGCTGTTGGAGTTTCTACAACGGCTGCAGGCTCTTCTATAGGAGCTTCATTTTGAACAGGTTCTTCTTGTTGAGGAACTTCTGCTTCAACAGCTTCTGTTGCTGGGCTTACATCGTAACTAACTTTTTCATCTTCTTTTTCGATTGTTACGGTTGAGTGGTCAGCAGATAATGAAATAGTGTTTCCTGTATAAATAATATTAGCGTTGTTTATATCGTTAACGTTTATTAAAGAATCAAGAGAAGTTTCAGTTGCAGCTGCAACTGAAGAAAGAGTATCTCCCCATTGAATAGTATATTCAGAACTACCATCTTCATTATTTTTAATTCCATCTTTAATTTCCGAAACTGAACGAGCTTCCCATGTAGAAGCGTTGTATTCTGCTGCAGATGCTTCTGTTGGGTTTGAAACAGAGATAACACCTGTTAAAGCTAAAGTTGCGCTTGCGATAAATAATTTTGATTTTAAGTTAAACATATAATTTTAATCTCCTTTTTTTGTGTTCCATGTAGGCAATAACAATCTGAGACTACATCGGTTAAGAGCAATTGGCTGTAGTTTTAAAAGCGACATATTTAATTATGATCTCTCCTATTACTTAAACGAAAAGTTTATTCCTTCAACGTTTGCTATCCTACCATGAATAATCGTAAAATAAAGAGAAAAGCCTAATCGTTATACCTTCTTATCATGTTTGTATTATTCAGCTAGAAAGATATCAAAAAGAGCATAAATTCATTTTTTTTGTAAGAAAGAGCTTTCTTTGTAATTTTTCCGACATATTTTTGAATTATTCGTAAAGAACAAGTGGATTTTTTTAAAAAAGGCAAGGTTTTAACGTTATAAATGTTAGAAAAAAGCGGAAATAGCAATTACCATGAAGCAAATAGATATTGAATAGTGCTACTTTTGTATGAAAGATGGCAATAGTGTAATAAAAGATAATTTATTTTCAAAAAAAGTCATAGACTGATATAGATAATGATTAGTAAATCATTTTGAATAGATTGCAATCTTTTTTATAAAGGCAACTTATTAGTCTAAATAAAAAGATATTTATTAAAGGTACTTACTAAAGGTACTTACTATAGTAGAAACACATAACTAACCGATAGTGAAAAATTCTTTAAAAATTTTTTTCTCAATACAAAGATAAAACAATAGGTATTTTTGTAGTCAAGTTATTGACAAATAGTTAGAGAGCTTGTATAGTCTAAACGGAACAGTAATTCGAAAAAATAGAACTGAATATAAATTTATCTGAATGATAAAAGTAGTCAAAGTGCTTTATCCATTCCGTTTGGTATCAACAAACGGGTGGAGTGGGCGCTTTTTTCGTGCAAAAAATTAAAAAGGAGTGAAGGAGTTTGTCATTAGAATTTGAAACAATAGCAGCTATTTCAACACCACCAGGAGAAGGTGCCATAGGGATTGTTCGTTTAAGCGGAGAAGAAGCAGTAAAGATTGCTGATCGTGTTTATAAGTCAGGTACAAAAAAATTAATAGAACAAAAAAGCCATACAATTCATTATGGACACATTGAAAACCCGAAAACAGGTGAAACAGTTGATGAAGTGATGATTTCAGTGATGCGAGCTCCTAAAACTTTTACACGTGAAGATGTTGTTGAAATAAATTGTCATGGTGGAATTACATCCGTTAATCAAGTCTTACAAGTTGTTCTTCAATTTGGTGCTCGTTTGGCTGAACCAGGTGAGTTTACAAAGAGAGCATTTTTAAATGGACGAATTGATTTATCACAAGCAGAAGCAGTGATGGACTTAATTAGAGCTAAAACGGATAAAGCCATGCATGTAGCTTTGCAACAATTAGATGGTAATTTATCAACTTTGATAAGAAATTTGCGTGCAGATATCTTGGATACTCTTGCTCAAGTAGAAGTTAATATTGATTATCCTGAATATGACGATGTAGAAACGTTAACGTCTCAGTTGTTGGTTGAGAAAGCGAAGATAGTAAAAATACAAATTCAACAATTATTGCAAACGGCTAGCCAAGGAAAGATTTTAAGAGAAGGATTAGCCACTGCAATTATTGGGCGTCCAAACGTTGGGAAATCAAGTTTGTTAAATTTCTTGTTACAAGAAGAAAAAGCAATTGTAACTGAAGTTGCTGGAACGACTCGAGACGTTATCGAAGAATACGTTAATGTTAGAGGTGTTCCTCTAAAATTAGTTGATACTGCTGGAATACGCGAGACAGAAGATATTGTGGAGCGAATTGGCGTAGAAAAAAGTCGTCAAGCTTTAGCAAATTCAGATTTAGTTCTGCTTGTCTTCAATCAAAACGAAACATTGTCTGAAGAAGATAGACTATTAATAAAAGCAACGGATCAAAACCACCGTATTGTGATTTTAAACAAAATGGATTTACCTAATCAATTAGATCTAACAAAGCTAGAAGAGCTAGTTGATCCAGATTTTATTGTGAAAACCTCCATTCTAACCAAATCAGGCATTGATATACTAGAGGAGAAAATCGCTCATCTGTTTTTTGCAGGAGAAACGGGAGAAAAAGATGCTACGTATGTTTCTAATGTACGCCACATTGCTTTATTAAATGATGCAGAATCTGCTTTAGATGATGTCATTACTGGAATTGAATCAGGAATGCCAGTTGATCTCGTTCAAATAGATATGACTCGCTGTTGGGAATTGCTTGGTGAAATTACTGGAGACAGTGTTCAAGACGAACTGTTAACCCAACTATTTAGCCAATTTTGTTTAGGGAAATAACGTTCAATTAACATTAGTAAATTTGTCTAGTAGATAATAGAAGAAATGAAGGGGATGATTTGATGCAAAAATACGAAGCAGGCAATTTTGATATTATAGTAGTAGGAGCAGGACATGCTGGTTCTGAAGCAGCTTTAGCTTCAGCGAGAATGGGAAGCAAAACGTTGTTAATCACTCTTAACTTAGACATGATTGCTTTTATGCCATGTAATCCATCATTAGGTGGTCCAGCTAAAGGCGTTGTCGTTCGAGAAATAGACGCTCTAGGTGGAGAAATGGGACGCAACATTGATAAAACGTACATTCAAATGAGAATGTTAAATACCGGTAAAGGTCCTGCTGTGAGAGCTTTACGTGCTCAGGCTGATAAATTTATGTACGCAAACGAAATGAAACGTACAATTGAAACAACTGAAAATTTAGTGTTAAAACAAGGGATTGCAGAAGAGTTAATTATAGAAGACGGTATCTGTAAAGGAATCATTACTAATACAGGAGCTATTTATCGTTCGAAAGCTGTTATTCTATCAGGAGGAACCTCTTCTCGTGGACAAATTATTATTGGTGAGTTAAAGTATTCTTCGGGTCCGAATAACTCACAACCGTCCATTAAGCTTTCAGAGAACCTAATCGAAAATGGTTTTGAGCTGAATCGATTTAAAACAGGTACTCCTCCACGTGTCAAGGCATCGAGCATTAACTATGATTTAACAGTGGAACAACCTGGTGATATTAAAGCGAATCATTTCAGCTATGAAACGCCAACTAGTGCCTATTTAAAAGATCAATTATCTTGTTGGTTAACGTATTCAAATGAAAAAACTCATAGTATTATTCAAGAAAATTTACATCGTGCACCAATGTTCACCGGTATTGTTGAAGGGGTTGGAGCACGTTACTGCCCATCAATTGAAGATAAGGTGGTTCGTTTTAGTGATAAACCAAGACACCAAATATTCCTAGAGCCAGAAGGTCGTCACACAGAAGAAGTTTACGTCCAAGGACTGTCTACTTCACTACCTGAAGACGTCCAAGAAGAGATGTTACACACGGTTGAAGGTCTAGAAAATGCTGAAATGATGAGAAGTGGTTACGCAATTGAATACGACGTTGTTGTTCCACATCAATTGCGTCCATCACTGGAAACAAAAACAGTTGAAAATCTTTTTACAGCAGGACAAATGAACGGAACATCAGGTTATGAAGAAGCTGCTGGTCAAGGACTAATGGCAGGAATCAATGCAGTTCTTAAAATACAAGGAAAAGAACCCTTTATCATGAAACGTAGTGAAGGTTATATCGGCGTGATGATTGATGATTTAGTAACAAAAGGAACAAATGAACCTTATCGATTGTTGACATCAAGAGCGGAATACCGGTTGTTGTTACGTCACGATAATGCTGATCTCCGTTTAACAGAAATAGGGTATCATTTAGGATTAGCTTCAAAAGAACGGTATGAAACTCTTATTATGAAAAAAGAAGATGTCGAACGAGAAATGAGTCGCTTAAGCCATACGAGACTAAAACCAACAGTAGAGATTCAAGAATTTTTAGCAGAAAAAAATATTTCTCCATTGAAAGATGGTATTTTAGCGCTTGATTTCTTACGTCGCCCAGAGATTTCTTATTGGGATATTCTTAAATTTGCTCCGCTACCATTAGATGAAACATTGTCTAGAGATGTAGAAGAACAAATCGAAATTCAAGTGAAATATGAGGGATATATCAAAAAAGCCAGTCAAAAAGTAGATAAACTAAAAAGAATGGAAAATAAACGAATTCCTGAAAACATTGATTATTCAGCTATCAACGGAATTGCTACTGAAGCAAAACAAAGATTAGCCCTTATACAACCTGAAACGATTGCACAAGCAAGTCGTATTAGTGGGGTTAATCCAGCAGATATTTCAGTTTTAATGGTTTATGTAGAACAAGGGAAAATTGTGAAAGTATAAAATAGAAAAATCCGTACGATTAAGTTATTTCTTAATCGTACGGATTTTTTCCATTGAATGAATTAAACTGTTTTTTCGTTTAAGAATGTTTGAATAATGCGAGTATTCTTGAGATTACCAATATGAATAACGGTATGCCCATGAAGTGAAATGTATTCATTTCCCCTTACGCATAGAGGAGATGATGATTTCCCCAGGCCATTGTACTTCTTTGATGGCTTTTCAGTAGCCAGAAACAGGTCATAAATGAATTCAAAAAGTACTTTGCTTTAATAGAAGGAATAGGATATAATCTAAAAGAATGCTTTAGGTTCCATAGCTCAGTTGGGAGAGCACTACCTCGACAAGGTAGGGGTCGCTGGTTCGAGCCCAGTTGGGACCATAACAGATTTTATTTTAAAGGATTAGACGGTCTTAACCGTTTAGTCTTTTTTTGTTCATAAATTAAGGTCAAAAAAAGTTGGATTAGGCATTGCACTTAGCCTTGATTTGTTATACAGTTATACAGATGAACCTGTGAAACAAACTAGTGTTTCACACTATCAAAGGAGTTGTCTTATGAATCCAGAAGAGTTTAAACTAGCCCTTCATAATAAAGGGATTGACGTTACTGAAAAACAAATGAAACAGTTTGATAATTATTTAATACTGTTGCAAGAATGGAATGAAAAAATTAATTTAACAGCGATTACTGCAAGTGAAGAAATTTATTTAAAACACTTTTATGATTCTATAACAGCTGGATTGTATGTGGATTTTAATAAAGGGGTCCAAAGCTTATGTGATGTAGGTGCTGGTGCTGGGTTTCCGAGCATCCCCCTAAAAATTATTTTTCCAAAATTAAAAGTAACAATTGTAGATTCTTTAAATAAAAGAATTCAATTTTTAACTATTTTAGCAGAAACATTGCAATTAGAGGACGTTTATTTTTATCATGATCGTGCTGAATTGTTTGGGCAAAATAAAAAATTTCGTGAATCTTTTGATTTTGTGACAGCTCGTGCAGTAGCTCGAATGAGCGTTTTAGCTGAGTTGTGTTTACCGTTAGTAAAAAAAGATGGGGTTTTTATAGCATTAAAAGCCAGCAGTAGCGACAATGAAATGAAAGAAAGTAAAAAAGCTATTGCAACACTTGGAGGGAAATTTAGAAAAGAATTCATTTTTGAATTGCCTAAAGAAGCTGGGGAAAGACACATCTTGTTAATTGATAAGAAAAAAGAAACACCCAAAAAATATCCAAGAAAACCAGGGACACCGAACAAAAGTCCTTTATAAAAAAAGTGAATAAAGAGCGAAAAATGATAGATCATTTTGAATAGATGCGTAAGAGAAAGATACGCACTTGTATTCTTTCTCTTTTTTAGTTTTATAAGAATAAGAGACAGTCATGATCATAGATGGAGGGAAAAGAATGGCACGAATTATAGCAGTCGCAAACCAAAAAGGCGGAGTGGGCAAGACCACTACCACAGTCAATTTAGGCGCTTGTTTAGCTTATTCCGGTAAAAAAGTCTTATTGGTCGATATTGATGCTCAAGGAAATGCAACTAGTGGATTAGGCGTTCGCAAGGTTGATGTAGAAAAAGACATCTATGATATTTTAGTGAATGAAACCCCCATTGAAGAAGTTGTATTGCCTTCTTCTAGAGAAAACTTGTGGGTTGTACCTGCAACGATTCAATTAGCAGGCGCAGAGATTGAACTAACAAATCAAATGGCTCGTGAAACAAGATTAAAGCAGGCGTTAGCTAAGATTACTGATGACTATGATTTTATTTTAATTGATTGCCCGCCTTCATTAGGACACTTGACGATTAATGCATTTACAGCAAGTGATACCATTTTGATCCCAGTTCAATGCGAATACTATGCTCTTGAAGGACTAAGTCAGTTGCTGAACACTGTTCGTTTAGTACAAAAACACTTTAACCCAGATTTGAAAATTGAGGGTGTATTACTAACAATGTTAGACGCAAGAACGAACCTAGGTTATGAAGTAGTCGATGAGGTTAAAAAATATTTCCGCGAAAAGGTATACAAAACAATTATTCCTCGTAACATTCGCTTGTCAGAAGCTCCAAGTCATGGCTTATCGATTATTGATTATGATCCACGCTCAAGAGGCGCAGAAGTTTATTTGGAGTTAGCAAAGGAAGTGTTAGCGAATGGTTAATAAGAATAGTAAAGGTCTAGGTAGAGGGATTGATGCTCTTTTTAGTGAGTATTCTGATTTAGATAAAATTGATGTTTTAAGCGAGCGGGTTCAAGAGATTGATTTAGAAGAAATTCGTCCGAATCCTTATCAACCTCGTAAAATATTTGATGAAGAAGCTCTCGATGAACTAGCTCGTTCAATCAAACAATCTGGTGTCTTCCAGCCTATTATTTTGCGTAAATCGACCATAAAAGGATACGAGATCATTGCAGGTGAAAGACGTTTTAGAGCTTCTAAGTTAGCAGGTAAAACAACAATACCAGCAATTATACGTGAATTTGATGAAGAGAAGATGATGGAAGTTGCTGTTTTAGAGAACTTGCAAAGAGAAGACTTAACATCACTTGAAGAAGCAGAAGCTTATAGTATGTTGATGAAAAAGTTGAAATTAACGCAAGAAGAGGTAGCTGCTCGTTTAGGAAAGAGCCGTCCATACATCGCAAACTATTTGAGGTTATTAGGTTTACCAGAGGCAATAAAACAAATGCTTCAAGTTAATGACATCTCAATGGGACAAGCACGAACTTTATTAGGATTAAAAGATAAAAAACAAATCGTTAAACTAGCTAAGAAGGTCATGAAAGAAAATTTGACTGTTCGTCAACTAGAGCAATTAGTTGCTAAAATGAACCATCCCAAAGAACAAAGTGAAAAAATAGAAAAAACAATTAAAAAACCTTATTATATTCGTGAAAGCGAAGAGAGACTAATGGATAAGTTTGGAACGTCTGTCAAAATTCACGAGAAAGATAAAAAAGGAAAAATTGAAATTGAGTATCTTTCGACCGAAGATTTAACTCGTATTTTAGATGTTCTAGATATTCAATTTGATGAGGAATAGGTAAATTGAAACAGGAGTGTGAAAAGAATGTACGATCTAAATGATGTAGTCGAAATGAAAAAAGCTCATCCATGTGGAGAAAATCGCTGGCAAATTATTAGAATGGGTATGGATATTCGAATCAAATGTTTAAAGTGCGGACATATGGTGATGATGCCAAGAAGAGAGTTTGAAAAGAAAATGAAAAAAGTACTGGAACAAGCTGAGAAAAAATAATAAAGTATTAAACTAAAATATGAAAAGAAAGAGTGAAATAAGAATGGCATTAACAGCAGGAATTGTAGGGTTACCCAATGTAGGAAAGTCAACACTTTTCAACGCAATAACAAAAGCAGGAGTAGAAGCAGCAAATTACCCATTTGCTACAATCGATCCCAACGTTGGAGTTGTTGAAGTACCTGACTATCGTTTAGATCGTTTAACAGAACTAGTTATACCTAAAAAAACTGTACCAACAACATTTGAATTTACAGATATCGCTGGTATCGTGAAAGGCGCAAGTAAAGGAGAAGGTTTAGGGAATAAGTTTTTGGCAAATATTCGTCAAGTAGATGCCATTTGTCATGTTGTACGTTGTTTTGACAACGACAATATTATCCATGTAACAGGTAAAGTTGATCCCATGTCAGATATTGAAACGATTAATCTTGAATTGATCCTAGCAGATCTTGAATCGGTTGAAAAACGTTATACTCGAGTAGCTAAGATTGCTAGAACAAAAGACAAAGATGCTTTAATAGAAGCAGCTACATTAGAAAAAATTATTGCAACATTAGAAAAAGGCGAGTCTGCCCGTACGATTGATTTTAGTGAGGAAGAAGAAAAGTATGTTCAACAATTATTCTTGTTAACAACGAAGCCTGTGTTATATGTAGCGAACGTTTCTGAAGACGACGTAGCTGATGCGGACAACAATGAGTACGTAAAATTAGTTCGTGATTTCGCTGAAAATGAAAAGTCTGAAGTAGTCGTTGTGTGTGCTCAAATTGAAGAAGAGATTGCTGAATTAGAAGATGATGAAAAAGAGATGTTCTTGGAAGATCTTGGGATTGCAGAATCTGGCTTAGATAAATTGATCCGTTCGACTTATTCACTATTAGGATTAGCAACATACTTTACAGCTGGAGTTCAAGAAGTAAGAGCATGGACGTTTAAAAAGGGAATGAAAGCTCCTCAAGCAGCTGGAGTTATCCATACCGACTTTGAAAGAGGTTTTATTCGTGCAGAAACAGTTTCGTTTGACGACTTAGATAAGTATGAAAACATGCAAGCTGCCAAGGAAGCGGGACGTGTCCGATCAGAAGGAAAAGAATACATCGTGCAAGATGGAGATGTTATGTTATTCCGCTTTAATGTATAATAAGAGGACTAATGCCCTCCACCTATGATTAGTTTATAATGAGTAAGTTTTAAGATTCAATAAGGAGGCTTTTCGATTGGTAGTAGAAAAAACAAATGAGCAAGTGGCTGTACAAGAAGAGAACAAAGAACTTTTTAAGCAGTTAACTAAAAGAAATGATCAATATATGATGAGTTTGGATAAAGCCTTAATTGCTGCAAATATTTCTGAAGAAAAGCGCGTAGCTATTTACAACGAGATGTTAAAAAATTTAATCAAAGGTCAAAAATCTGGTCAAACAGCACGTCAATTATATGGAACAGTAACCGAGCGCACATCTGTTTTATTAGCTTCACCAAAAGAAAACGAGACAGGACGCTCTGAAGATTGGAAAATCATGTTAGACGGTGGTTTATTAATGGGAGCCATGTTTGCCTTGATTACTGGTTTATCTGGTTTCATAGGTAAAGGACAAGGATCTGAAATGGGTATCATAACTATGATTCTGAACTTTATCCTCGGTGGTTTTGTTATTCTATTGATTTCTAAAAATATGCCTGATAAAAACAAAAATAAAAAAGGAAACACACTGCGCTATATATTAGTGTCAACAGCAGGAATGTTAGGGTGGATGTTTGTTATGACTGCTTCAATGGCTCTTCTTCCTAGCTCTATTAATATCTTGATGTCAGCAGGTGTCAATATTGCTATTGGGGTAACAGCTTTTGCGGCTAAGATGTACTTTAAACGTAAATTGAATATTCATGGTGGCTTATTCTAATAAAGATATAAAGTTTTCAAACTCGTTATAATAGGACGAGTTTGAAAGCCTTTTTTCTAATATTGTAGCCAATAAAAAGGGT
This sequence comes from Carnobacterium sp., assembly GCA_036639135.1. GTDB lineage: Bacteria > Bacillota > Bacilli > Lactobacillales > Carnobacteriaceae > Carnobacterium_A. Next base: position 15,140 of record JAVWJE010000024.1, read on the forward strand.
ATTGTGAACTGAAAGGATAGGATTAAGTTTCGGGTTTTTCTTGCTTAATCGAAATATTTTTTATCAGATTTTTTGTATTTTAAAAAACTAGTCTTGACGGACAGCAGTATCTCTGTTATTTTTGTAAGTAAAATCTTAACCAAATTGTAATTGGAAAATAAAAAAGGAGTGTTTATCTAAATGTCGAATTGGGAAACGAAATTTGTGAAAAAAGGCTTCACGTTTGATGATGTTTTATTGGTTCCTGCAGAGAGTCATGTTCTACCAAATGAGGTTGACTTGAGTATTCAATTGGCTAAAAATATCAAACTAAATGTTCCAATAATGAGTGCAAGTATGGATACAGTTACTGATTCAAGTATGGCGATTGCAATGGCTCGTCAAGGTGGATTAGGTGTTATTCACAAAAACATGAGTTCAGAAGAACAAGCTGGCGAAGTTAGAAAAGTAAAACGCTCTGAGAGTGGCGTCATCATCGATCCTTTCTTTTTAACTCCTACTCACTTGCTTTCCGATGCAGAAAAATTAATGGGCCGTTACCGTATTAGTGGTGTTCCAATTGTAAATAATATGGAAGATCGTATTTTAGTAGGGATATTAACCAATCGTGATTTACGTTTTGTTACAGATTATACAATGCCAATTAATGATGTTATGACAAAAGAAAATTTAGTTGTCGCTCCTAAAGGCACTTCTTTAAAAGAAGCCGAAGAAATCCTACAAAGACACAAAATTGAAAAATTGCCAATCGTTGATGAAAATGGTCGTTTAAGCGGTTTGATTACAATAAAAGACATTGAGAAAATTCTTGAGTTCCCTCATGCAGCTAAAGATAGTCATGGACGTTTGTTAGTAGCAGCAGCAGTTGGTGTTACAACAGACACATTTGAACGTGCACAATCTTTAATTGATGCTGGGGTTGATGCGATTATCGTGGATACTGCACATGGACATAGCGCTGGTGTTATACGCAAAATCAAAGAAATTCGTGAAGCATTTCCTGATATTGCTTTAATTGCTGGGAATGTAGCTACAGGAGAAGCAACAAGAGCCTTGTATGATGTAGGTGTTGACGTTGTTAAAGTTGGAATTGGTCCTGGCTCTATTTGTACAACACGCGTTGTTGCAGGAGTGGGCGTACCTCAACTTACAGCTATTTATGATGCAGCAGCAGTTGCTCGTGAATATGGTCGTACGATTATTGCAGACGGTGGGATTAAGTATTCTGGTGATATCGTTAAAGCACTAGCAGCCGGCGGACATGCTGTTATGTTAGGAAGCATGCTAGCAGGAACAGATGAGTCTCCTGGTGAATTTGAAATTTTCCAAGGTCGTCGTTTTAAAACGTATCGTGGAATGGGTAGTTTAGCTGCGATGGAACATGGTTCAAGTGACCGTTACTTCCAAAGTGGTGTGAATGAAGCGAACAAAATGGTTCCTGAAGGAATTGAAGGCCGCGTTGCATACAAAGGTGGCGTTTCAGATATTATCTTCCAAATGCTTGGTGGATTAAGATCAGGAATGGGATACGTTGGAGCAGCAAACTTAAAACAACTTCGCGAAGATGCACAATTTATTCAAATGAGCGGTGCTGGATTAAGAGAGTCTCATCCACACGATATCCAAATTACGAAAGAAGCACCAAACTATTCTATTCAATAATAGAATAAACGGAACTTTTTTTAAATTTATTCTTAGCCAAACTAAGTTAGCCACTGTTTCTTTCTTTAAACAGTTGGGCTAACTTAGTTTTTTTAATAAAAACTTTAGTAATTTCTGGTATGCTAGATAAAAATACGGCTAAAATGAGGTGGAAGTATGAAAATTTTAGTAGTCGATGACGATAAAGAAATTGTTGAACTGTTAAGTATTTATATTAAAAATGAAGGTTATGAAGTAGAAAAGGCTTATAATGGCAAAGAAGCATTAGTAAAGTTAGCGAACCAAAAAGATATTGATTTGATGGTGTTAGATGTCATGATGCCAACAGTTGATGGGATTGAAGTGGTTAAAACTGTCCGACAAGATTCTCAGTTACCTATCTTGATGTTAAGTGCTAAAACGACGGACATTGATAAAATTAAAGGATTGGTTTCTGGGGCAGATGATTATGTGGCAAAACCATTCAATCCTTTAGAGGTAATGGCTCGCGTTAAGTCACTTTTGAGAAGAAGCACATATAAATTAGCTCAAGAAGAAGGACTAGAAAGATTGGAAATTGGACCTCTAATTATTAGTAAAGAATCTCATGAAGTCTGGACACTGACCGATCAATCTATTCAGCTAACTGCTTTAGAATTTGGTATTTTATATTTATTAGCTAGTCATCCAAATCGAGTTTTTAGTGCAGATGAAATATTCGAAAGAGTTTGGCAACAAGAAAGCCTGATTTCTGCTAAAACTGTTATGGTCCATGTCAGTCATTTACGCGACAAAATAGAAGAAGCGACCGGTGGAGAGAAAGTCATTCAAACGGTTTGGGGTGTAGGATATAAAATTGAAAATCGTTAAATTAAAAAGAGAGTCAAAGCATAGGAGTTGAGAAAGAGCTTGAAAATAACGAGAAAAGAAAAAAGTCAGTTAATTCTTGAAGGGTTAGTTACGGTGGGACTGATTAGTCTATTGTATTATGCTGTATTTGTTATTCTTAGTCGTGTGGTATTAGCCTTTCCGGGAATTATCCGTTCTCTTTGGATATTTGGTGATGCAATTATTAGCATCCAGAGTAATCAAGTGATTTCGATTACTCCATTCTTTGGGTTTATTCTTTTTATTATCGCAACAATTGCAATCCACTGGCGGTTAAAACGTCGGTACAGACAAATGCAACTGAATCATATTATCAGTGAACTTCATTATATTGCAGAAGGCCATTACGAACATAGAATAGCGACAGATTTTAGTAGCGATATGAAAAAAGTTGTCGAGAGTATTCATGTGTTAGTAGATAGTACGGTCCAAGCAATGGAAGAAGAACGTAAGATAGAACAATCTAAAGATGAACTGATTACAAATGTCAGTCACGATATTCGTACACCATTGACATCGATTATCGGTTACTTAGGACTAATTGAACAAGGTAGTTACAAAAGTGAAGAAGAATTGTTGAAGTACACACACACGGCTTATACCAAAGCTAAGCAAATGAAAGTTTTAGTTGAAGACTTGTTTGAATACACACGAGTTCGTCAAACAACAACTCCTTTAACATTAAGTGAATTTGATATGGTGCAATTATTAGAACAATTAGCAGCAGATTTCGAATTAGAATCTAAAAAGAAAAATATGCAAATTGAAGTAACTGCTAAACAAGATACGATTATGATGGAAGCTGACACAGAAAAAATCGTACGAGTGTTTAATAATTTAATTTCAAATGCATTGAATTATGGGGATGATGGATTAAAGGTTTCAATAGAAGTTGAAGAAGTTGGGAAAGAAGTTATTGTGTCTATTAATAATGATGGCAGTCCCATTCCGCTAGAATCATTAAATCATTTATTTGATCGTTTTTATCGTGTAGAAGAATCTCGTTCACAAGAAACGGGTGGTACAGGGCTAGGTCTAGCTATTGCGCAAAGTATTGTAGAACTTCATGGCGGGTATATCTATGCTAAATCGGATGAAAACTTAACACAATTCATATTACATTTTCCTTTACATCCAGTACAACAAGAAGTACAAATTGTTTCACGTGAATCAAATTTAGAAAATAAATTTAAAAACAAGCGTCAACTAATGAATAATGAAAAATAAGGTTGTTTTTTTCATGGGATTTCGCTAACATAGAAAAGTGAGTGGAAAATTCCATTTAAATCGTGAAACTTATTGAGGAGAATTTAATCGAATGAAAAAAACAATGAAATTTGGACTGGTAATAGTCATTACATTAATGTTAGGAACCGGACTTCCTATTTTTGACTTAACATCAAAAGTATCTGCAGCTGAAATAACTCCAAAGATTGAAGCGAAAGCAGCTTTTATTCTTGAACCGAGCACTGGCAAAATTTTAATGAACCAAAATGGCGATGAAAAATTAGGAATTGCTTCTATGACGAAAATGGTTTCAGAGTATCTTATTTTTGAAGCAATTGAAAAAGGCGATATTAAATGGGATCAAACAGTACCCATTAGTGACTATGCTCAGCAACTAAGCCAAGATAATTCATTATCCAATGTTCCGTTAAGACAAGATGAAACATATACGTTTAAAGAATTGTATCAAGCAATGGCTATCTATTCCGCAAATGCTGCTACAGTAGCAATGGCAGAATCTATTGCTGGTAGCGAACCAGAGTTTGTTGATAGGATGAAAGAGAAAGTAGAATCTTGGGGAATCAAAGATTATGAACTATATAATAGTACAGGTTTATCTAACTCAGATTTAAAGGATCATATGTATCCTGGTAGTAATGAGAAAAATGAAAATGCTATGTCAGCTCGTTCAATTGCGATTGTAGCGCAGAACTTATTGGAGTCTTATCCAGAAGTATTAGAAACAACTTCTATTCCTATGATGGTTTTTAAAGAGGGGACGTCTGATTCTATAAAAATGGACAACTGGAATTGGATGTTAAAAGGTTTAGTATCTGAGCGTGAAAACGTTGATGGATTAAAAACAGGAACAACTGACTTCGCAGGAGCAACATTTACGGGAACAGCAGAAGAAAACGGGATGCGCATTATTACGGTAGTAATGAATGTTACTGATGGACAAGAAGATTTACAAAAACGTTTTTCAGAAACGGATAAAATGATGGATTGGGCTTTTTCAAATTGGGAGAAAGTGCAACTTTACAAGAAAAATGATGAGCTAAAAGATGTTAAACCTTTAGAAGTAGAAAAAGGGAAAACAGATAGCTTAAAAGTAGCCATAGCTTCAGATGTTTCGTTGTTAGTACCAGTTAACACGGATTTAAAAGATAAAGAAGCCACATTTACTGCTAAGAAAAATGTATTGAATGAGGCTGGAAAAGTTGAAGCTCCGATTAAAAAAGAGGCAAAACTAGGAACTGCTGAAATTACCGTGAAAAACGATGATTTAGGTTATGTTGATGGTGCTAAAGGCGCTAAAGCAGATGTCATCGCTGCTCATAAAGTAGAAAAAGCTAATGTTTTTGTACTAGCTGGACGCTGGATTAAAGTCTTTGTTTCTGATTTATTTAATTGAGATCCAACAAAAGAGAACAAATTCCTCTTAAAAGGAATTTGTTCTCTTTTTAATGAAGTAAGATTAATAAACAAGGCAATAGAGTAATAAATGACAACGCTTATTTTCGTTGACTTAGCAACAAAGTTTAGGTAAACTGTAATCATATAATTAAATAGATTTAAACGTTAGTAATACGAGATAGTAAAATAAGTAAATACAACCAGAGAGTCAGTGTTCGGTGCAAACTGATGGTTTATTTGTTTGAATCCGTCGTATGAAGTAAACAATGAACTCAATTTAAAAATTGACTAAATTGTTTCAGCTCCAGACTGTTATCTGATGTGAAGTGTAGAAGTGAGTTGGAAACTTCTGAATTTGGGTGGTACCGCGATTGTTCAAGACCATTTCGTCCTTATGTTTTATTTGGGATGGAGTGGTTTTTTGTTTGCTTGAAACAAGATAGAAAAATAATGAAAAAAAGGAGAGGTTCAAATGTTAGATGTAAAAAAATTGCGCAATGAATATGAGGATACGGCTAAGAAACTAGCAAACCGTGGTGTTAAACAAGAGGTCTTAGATACATTTATGGCGTTAGATGAAAAAAGAAGAAAATTGTTAGTTGAAACAGAAAAACTTAAAAAATACCGTAATGAAGTTTCAGGAGCTATTGCTTCTTTAAAACGTAATAAAGAAGATGCAGACACTAAGATTAAAGAAATGCGCGAAGTTGGGGACGAAATTAAGTTGAAAGATGTTCAACTTGAAAAAATAGATAATCAAATAGAGGATATCGCTTCAGGATTACCTAACCTACCTCATGAATCTGTACCGGTTGGCGAAGATGAAACAGATAACCTTGAAATAAGAAAATGGGGTACACCAAAAGCATTTGATTTTAACGTTAAATCTCATTGGGATATTGCTGAATCATTAGATATTGTTGACTTTGAACGAGGCGCAAAAGTTGCAGGTAGTCGTTTTGTATTCTACAAAGGACTAGGTGCTCGACTCGAACGTGCGATTTATAACTTTATGTTGGACTTGCACACAGGAGAACATGGATACACAGAGATGATTACACCCATTTTAGTAAATGGCGAGTCTATGTATGGAACAGGACAATTTCCTAAGTTTAAAGAAGATGTTTTTCAAATCCAAGATAGAGATTTAACTTTGATACCAACAGCAGAAGTACCGTTAACGAATTATTACAGGAATGAAATTCTAAAAGAAGAGCAGTTACCAGCCTACTTTACAGCTTTGAGCCCTTCATTTAGATCTGAAGCAGGCAGTGCTGGAAGAGATACGCGAGGATTAATTCGACTGCATCAATTTAATAAAGTTGAAATGGTTAAGTTTAGCAAACCTGAGACATCATATGACGAACTTGAGAAAATGACAAATAACGCTGAGGCGGTATTACAGAAATTAGATCTTCCATACCGTGTGTTAGCACTGTGTACTGGAGATATGGGCTTTTCTGCAGCTAAGACGTATGATTTAGAAGTATGGATCCCTGCACAAGATGTTTACCGTGAAATTAGTTCTTGTTCAAATACAGAAGCTTTCCAAGCTAGACGTGCAAAAATTCGCTACCGTAATGAAGCAACAGAAAAATTAGAATACGTACACACGCTAAACGGTTCAGGACTAGCTGTAGGTAGAACATTTGCTGCTATTTTAGAAAACTATCAGCAAGCAGATGGTTCTGTCAAGATACCAGAAGTTTTGATTCCGTATATGGGTGGAGTCACAGAAATTAAAAAATAAAACATACAAATAATTTTTCAAAAATGTATCTTATGACTAGATGTTTTAATCTAGCTGTAAGATATATTTTTATTTAAATAAACTTAAGTCAAATGATTAGCATTCAGAATAAAAATGATTTATTATAAGTTGAGTATTAACTAACAAAAAATAAGTATATTAATGATTATGGAGGAAAAACATGAAAGCAATAGGAATAGAAAATTATGGTGGTAAAGATGAATTAAAAGAAATGCAAGTAGATAATCCAAAAGCGAACGCAAAACAAGTAGTCGTTGAAGTAAAAGCAACATCCGTTAATCCAATAGATTGGAAGTTACGAGAAGGTTACCTACAACAAATGATGGATTGGGCATTCCCTATTATTCTTGGATGGGATGTAGCAGGAGTTATTAGTGAAATTGGAGAAGAGGTAACGGATTGGAAAGTAGGCGATGAAGTCTTTGCTCGTCCAGAAACAACTCGCTTTGGTACGTATGCTGAGTACACAATAGTAGACCAAAACCTGCTTGCTAAAATTCCAGCTAATGTTAGTTTCGAAGAAGCAGCAGCTGTGCCGCTTGCTGGTCTAACGGCTTGGCAAGGTTTATTTGATCATGGTAAGTTAAAAAAAGGCGAGACAGTTTTAATTCATGCTGGTGCCGGTGGAGTTGGTACGTATGCAATTCAGTTAGCGAAATCTATAGGAGCTAAAGTAATTACTACAGCCAGTAAAAAAAATCATGATTTATTAATTGAACTCGGTGCAGATCAAGTAATTGATTATAAAACAGAAAATTTTGTAGAACTTTTAAATGATGTAGACCTAGTTTTAGATACTGTGGGTGGAGAAGTACAAAAAGATAGTTTTG
>JAVWJE010000025.1:0-11917 GCA_036639135.1 Carnobacterium sp.
GTGAGATTTTTCTAGCCATGTAATCACGGCACTAAAAGCTTTTTGGCAGTCAACGGTTCCTTCGAGAAGTTCCCAGTTCATTTATTTTTCTCCAATACGATAGATTCTCCAACTGAGTTCCAGTATTGAACAAATTCAGCAGCCAGGTCTGTTCCAATTCTATTTGGGATTTCGTTTAACACTAATCGTGCATGTTTAATTTTTTCTTTGTCGCCTTTTTTTATAATGTTCCAGTAATTTAAATCTTCTTTTGTCCGTTTTAACCATGGGCTGATGTTGCTTTGGAAATTAGCGTCATTTATTTTTGAAAGCTTTTGGCTAGCTTCAACGAGCTGCTCTAATTGATTTGTGATAAAGTCTAAATCTTTATTCCAAATAGCTTGCTTTTGTTCAAATGTTAGTACTTCTCGTGTGTACTTATTTGGGTTAAATGCAGTAAATATTTTTAATGCATGATGGTACTCTTCTGGCAAGTAACTAGTTAATGTTTTGTTCCAACTATCAGCTAGTTTAAAGCTACTTGAATCCCACAAAAATTGGCTCATATTTTGTATCGTTAGTTTAGATAATTCCCACTGAGCCATTGGATTAGAAACAATCCCTAACACTTGAAAATCAGGTTGATTCAATAAAGGTGAACGATTTTCATAAGGACTTAAAAAGAGTAACTCATAATCTTTTTGGTAGTCATTTACGGGAACATTATCCCAAATAATCATTGGGCGATTATAAGCTGCAGCCATTGTCTTTATTTCAGAAGTTGTAATTTGTGCAGCTAAAGTAGATGGGCCAGTCCAGAATAAAGGCGTATCAGCAGGCATCTTTTGGCTTAAGATTTCAAGATAAGAAGAATCGTGGTGATTATCATATTCTGTTGGACAAACAACTAAACTGTAGTCTTCTAGCTCACTTTTTAAAAAGTTATCCACTTGTGTAATGAGATAAGCATGTGCACTAGCAGATGAAGAAAACTTCTTTTTGGCATTGCCTTTTAGTAGATAATCAATATCATCTAAAAGCAATCCGAAATGTTTAATACCAGTATCGATCATCTGTTGAAGTTTATCGGTCAAAATACTAACTTCTTTTGTTTGAGTATAATCAATATCATTTCCAGGGCTAATCATGTAATAAAAATCAATCATTTCCTTTTCAGCGGTGAGAACTAATTCTTCAAATTTAGTCCGTTCAGTTTCTGGATAAAGTGTACGCCATAATGTCCTTTGGTATTCGTCGTCTTTTGGAGCATACATGTACGTGTTCATACGGTTTTTACCAAGGTAGTTTAAAACATCTAGTCTGTCAGAATGTTTCCATGGTATACCGTAGAACCCTTCAATGACTCCACGAATTTGAAAAGAAGTAGTGTGTGCAAGAGTTAGGATTAAACAAGCAGTACCATGAGCTGTTTTTTCAAAGATTAAATTCAAAGCTTCAGTAGCATAGCGAAAACCGCGTAGATTTTTTGTTTTGATAATGATTTCATTTCGTTTTGTTACCATTAAAGAAAAGCTATCTGGTTTAAGGTTACGATCGAATTCATGTATGAGTTCCATATCGGATTCTCCCGAATAATCAGTTGCGACCATTTCAAAAAGGCTGTTTTTTAAACTATCACCAAAAACATCTTGAAATGTTTCGAAGCGAAAAAACTTTCCTGAAAATTTAATGGTTACCTTATCTTTTGAAAAAAAGAGGTAATCTCCTTTCGTATAAACTTCTTGATAAGCAGAGAATTTTTGCGTTAATTTTTCCAATTTATTTCCTCCTAAAAAATACTGGCTACTGAATGTCATTTACTCAATAGGCCTACTGGCTAGTTTGATTGATTACCTTCATTTTACTATTAATCTGAATTTTTAAAAGAAACAAACTATAGTGAAATAAGCACGAATTTAAGGTATTTGTTAACTGTGTCTACTTTTCTACAGTTTAGTAAATAAGTCGTTAGAATTAAATAACTGTAGTATAATAAAAGGATATACGAATGATAGGTCTACACTTTTAAAAAACAGACTAAAATAAGGAGGATTATCAATGTGTTAACGTTTTATGATGGTTTTTTTCTAAATCTGTGTGTATTGGTTGCTTCTTTATTTATTTACAAAGAAATACTTAAAAAAGGTTCAATAGAAACACAAAATAGAAAAACTGATATTATTCAAGGTATTTTAGGTGGTTTATTAGCAGCGGTTTTAATGCGTTTTAGTATCGATACGGGAGTCGGAGTGAATTCGATAATTGATCTTCGAATTGTATCCTTTATGTTAGTTGTTATTTATGGGAATTGGCTGTCTACTTCAATAACAGCGACTTTAATTATCGTTACAAGGTTTATGATGGGTGTAAGTGTATACGCCTTTACTAACATTATCTTTGTGCTGTTGTCGTGGATCATTTTTTGCTACGGCTTTAAAAAAATTAAAAACCAATGGGTCTCTATTGTCATTACACTTAGTTTAAGTAATGTTGTTTATACGATATTATCTATTTTATTCCTAACGACGAAATCTCTTAATATAGCGCTAGTAATAAATTATTGGATCATTTGTATTATAGGTGGACTTATTGCTGTTTACATAATGGAACACTTAAATAAAAGTCATGTTTTATTTAAAGAAAATAGAAATTTTGCTTTCACAGACTCTTTGACGGGCTTAAATAATGTGCGTAGTTTCGATATTGCTTTTAATAAAGCAAAAAAAAGATTAGAAAACACCAAAGGCAGTCTCACTATTATGATCTTAGATATTGATCATTTTAAACAGATCAATGATACTTATGGACATCTAGAAGGTGATGCTATATTAAGAAAAGTAGGAACTATTTTGAAAATGAGTCAAGGACCAAGAGAAATAGTTTCAAGAAACGGTGGAGAAGAATTTTCAGTTTTGCTCAACGACTATAGTCTTGAAGAAGCTCATAAAAGAGCAGAATCACTGAGAAAAGTAATCGAAAATTCATTTTTTATGATAAAGAATGGTACAATGTCTCTTCATATCACTATTTCTATAGGCATTACAACATATGAAGATACAACAACAGATATTGATCAACTTTATGATCACGCTGATCAAGCACTTTATGTAGCGAAAAAAAGTGGCAGAAATAAAGTTTGTTCCTATGAACAAGTTATTGAATTAACATCTGATTAAAAGATCCTATAATTTTTGGGTCTTTTTTATTTTGTTTACTATATTCAACGTTAATAAAATTATTTGAAAATGAAACTGTTTTCTTTGAAATTAAATGCTTGAAGAATGGTAGTTCTCATGTTATATTTTAATTAAATTTTAATCTAATTTTAATTTAAAAAGTGGGATTGATAAAACAAAAAACTGAACAAATAGGAAACAGTATGATTTGTTATATCATAAAAGATAAAAAGAAAGTACTGTAAAAGACCACTATTAAAATAAGATGATGATTAAAAAAAGAACATGAGGGAGGAAAATGTATGAATTTAAAGAATAAGTTAATCGGGTTGTCATGGCTAGCATTAGTAAGTACATTAATGGCTTGTGGAAATTCAGATACATCAAAAGATAGTTCTTCAAATCGTTCACAAAAAGAAAATAAGCAAAAGATATCTATTATGGCCGAGCAAGAGATTGGCTCAATGAATACATTAGCTTCCCAAGACTCGGATGGATTTATAGCGCAAAACCAAGTATTTGAAGGGTTATACACACTTGACGAAAAAGATAATATCATTCCAGCAGTAGCGTTAGATATGCCGGAAATTTCAGAAGATGGCTTAACGTATACGATTAAGTTACGAGAAGATTCTGTTTGGTCAAATGGAGATCCTGTTACAGCTCATGATTTTATTTATGCTTGGAAACGTTTGGCAAATCCAGAGACAGCTGCTAACTACGGATTTTTAGTGGATGGAACGATCCTCAATGGGTCTGATGTCCTGTTAGGGAAAAAAGGCGTAAATGAATTAGGAGTTAAAGCACTAGATGATTATACCGTTGAACTAACTCTTGAAAATCCAGTTCCTTATTTTACTTCACTATTAGCATTTAATCCTTTTTATCCACAAAATGAAAAATTTGTTACGAGTGAAGGCAATGACTATGCTATGAATAGCGAACATATGCTTTACAACGGACCATTTGTGATGGAAGATTGGTCAAATGCAAGCACAAGTTGGAAATTTGTAAAAAATGACCAGTATTGGGATTCAAAAAGCGTAAAAGCAGATGAAATCAACTTCCAAGTAATCAAAGAAGTTGGAACAGCTATTAATCTATATGACTCAAAACAATTAGATTTTGCGTTTGTTTCTGGAGAGTACGCAAGTCAAAGGAAAGATGATCCAGACTTTGTTGCTACTCCTAGTGCGTATGTTTATTATTTCAAACTAAACCAATTAAGAGATGGAAAAGATACTATCTTTGCTAACAAAAACGTTCGAAAAGCATTTGGTTATGCAGTAGATAAGGAATCTTTGGTTGATAGTGTCTTAAAAGACGGATCCAAAGCTGTCTACGGTTTTGTCCCTTCAGATTTTGTTGAGAATCCTGAAACAGGTGAAGATTATCGAAAAGAAGCAGGTGACTTTTTAGTAACCGATAAAAAAGAAGCCCTTAAACATTGGAAAGAAGCTCAAAAGGAAATTGGCGATACTATCTCAATTGAACTGTTAACGACTGATGGCGAGACAGACAAAAAAGTAGCACAGTATTTGCAAAGTCAATTAGAAGAAACATTACCAGGACTTAAATTAACGATTCGTTCAGTCCCTCAACAGAATTCTATTCAACTAACGAGAGATTCTAACTATGAGTTAGCATTTGGTCGCTGGGGCCCAGATTATCAAGATCCAATGACTTACCTTGCTAACTTAAGAAGTGGTGGAAATTCTAATTATGGAAACCCTGAATACGATGCAATGTTGGATGAGGCATCAACAACTTTAGCTAATGATCCTTTGAAAAGATGGGAAGAATTGATTGCTGCAGAAAAATTATTAATTGATCAAGATGCAGGTATTGTACCTGTTTACCAAAAATATGTAACAACTTTACAAAATAGTAAATTAAAAGGCATCGCACATCACAACTTTGGTAGTCCATATTCTTATAAAAAAGCTTATTTAGATGATTAACCTAAAGCGTTTAGTCTTGAATAAGTATAGGGTGGTGATAAGCCAACAATTATGGTTCTTTCGTTAACCGTTAAGTTTACTTTTGAAGTCTGTTTTAAGACAACTGGTTAAACATATAAAATAGGTTGAGACAAAAGTCTCAACCTTCTTATTTATTAAGAGACAGTTTTTTATAAATTGTTTTACAGCAAAGGAGATAAAAAATGGAGACTTTTCATTTTTACCAAACAGGTATAAAAGTTGCAACGTTATTTATTGATAAGACAAAGACAAGTATTAAAATGTGGAATATTTTTAATGGTGAATGGGATTTAAAAACCGTACTTAATGAAGAACAAAAGAATTTTTTAACACGATACTTGATGATGGATATTGATTTTATATTAACTCATTTAAAAGAATTTAAAGAGTTCCCATTATCTAAAAATAAAGAGACACAAATAAAAACCTCTTGGGGTGGAACTTATTCTAAATGGACAGAGACAATCTGGGCTGAAAGGAAAAAAAGTAATCCTCTTGATATCCTTCATAAGGATGGAGTATTTGTAGGGCTTGTTACAACAAATAGAGAAGCAACTTCTTTGTTTATAAAAGACGGCTATGAAGATGAAACCATCGTAAATGAATGGAAGAAGAAAGATTTATTAATAGAGAGACCGTATGGTGTTGAAAATAAGTTAACAGAAATGGTCCCAATGCGTGATGGTGTTCATTTAGCGACAGATATTTTTCTTCCTAAGACAACTGAAATGAAAAAATTCCCAATTATTATGGCTCGTACTCCATATGGTAAAGAACGTTATTCTGAGGCTCATTATCGCTTTGTACAAAGAGGCTATGCGGTAGTTGTGCAAGATGTGAGGGGTCGAAATAAATCAGAAGGCGTGAACCGTTCCATGCAAAATGAGCGCGATGATGGGGATGATACGTTAAATTGGCTAGCTAATCAAGACTGGTGTGATGGTGAAATTGGCATGTTAGGTGGTTCATATGGTGGTTTCGTTCAATGGGCCGCAGCATCTTCAGGTAATCCTCATTTGAAAGCAATGGTCAGCATTGTGACTGCAGGAAGTCCATTTGTGGATATGCGACGTAAAGGAGGAACGTTAATTTCTGGTGGGATTCCATTGGAGTTTGCTTTATCAGAAAAAATATTTAATCCTAGTTTAATGGATAGAGATGACTGGGATAAATTAATGAAAATCAGACCACTTGAAAAGATTGCTGAGGCTGGATTGGGTTATCAAATTAAACGATTTAATGAATCGTTGCAACACGTAAATTATGATGAGTATTGGCATGAAATGAATTGGTATGCACGAAAAGAGAAAATTAATGTCCCAGCTTTAATCATTTCAGGTTGGTACGATGATAATGGAACAGGAACAACTGAAGCTATCAAAGTAACGGATCATTATCCTAAAGGACGTAGGAAAATTATCTTAGGACCGTGGCTGCATAAAGGAAATTCTACTAGAGATTTGGGCGATATTGCTTTAGGAAATGCCACTTTACGATACGATATCGATTTGCAACATGTGTTATGGTTTGAAAAATTCTTGAAACATAAGGAAAATGGAGTAAACGATGAGCCCAGTGTTGAATACTATACGGTGAATGAAAATAAATGGAAGTTTGCTTCTCAATGGCCTCCTGAAAATGGAACGAAAAAGGATTTTTATTTAGCAAGTAACGGACAATCAAACGGTTCAGATGGAACTGGGAAATTAGCAGAGAAACCAACTTTAGATACACAAGAAGATGTCTATGACTATGATCCAAAAGACCCCGTGACTCATCTAATTGATTTGTCTTTAAATGAGATTTGCTTCCCAAATAATTATCAAGAAATAGAAAAAAGAAAAGATATCTTATGCTATACAACTGAACCTTTTCTTAATGAAATAGTCATTACGGGTCAAATAAAAGTTGGCTTTTATGCTAAGAGTACCGCTGTTGATACAGATTGGGTTGTTCGTCTAACGGATGTCTCCCTGAATGGTGTATCAACAAACTTAGCTGAAGGAATGCTTTGTGCTAGATTTAGAGATAGTTTTACCGATCCTAGTTTCCTCATCCCGGAAAAAGTTTACTATTATGAAATGGAAACATCAAAAATATCCAACCAATTTAAAACAGGTCATCGCTTAAGATTAGATATAACAAGCAGTGCCGAAAATTATATCTTCCCACATAGCAATACTGAAAATGGAGTCAATTCAACAGAAACGATTGTAGCAACACAAACGATTTTAACAGGTAAAAAATATCCTTCTAAAATTACAGTTAATGTCGAAAAAAATTCATTTTAATTTTTCTTTTTCAAGGCATAGAAAAAAGATTTAGACAAAAAAGTCTAAATCTTTTTTTGATTCGTTTTTCTCTATTTTTTAGTTATAATCTTTGTGATAAAGTGTTTTAGTTGTTGTGTTCGTATCCTGTGTGAGATAGCTGTGTAAGTGCATTGAGGGCGATTTCATGTTTTTAAAATGTATGAAATGAATACGGTTTATTCTGATTGAATCAGACAATACTAGCAGGTAGAAAAACATGAAAGAGCTTGTTTTTTTAATTGAAAACACATATGAAAACTTCCGGTTGCTTACTATGTAATTATTGTAAATTATAGAGTGGTTTTTTAATAACAGTATTAATTTTTTTAAATCATAGATACAGAATAGATAACTTTGAATAGTTATACTGGTTATTCAAAAAAATCAATTGACTTTTTTTAAGTATGTGATAAAATGAACTAGTAAATAGTTTTTGTGAATCGAATCACATTCAAATAAGAAGGGTTGAGTTTAAGAATGGAAGAAAAAGTTGCATATACAGGGAAAGATTACTTAAATAAAGTTTTATCAGGAACAGCATCTGGGATTGTGATAGGGTTGATTGCAAATGCAATTTTGGGATCAGTATTCAAGGCACTTATACCATATGGATCAGTATTTGCGTTATTAGCAAGCGTTGTAACGGTTATGCAATTTATCACACCAGCGATTATCGGTGTTCTAGTAGGACTTCAATTTAAATTAAGTGGAATGGAAAGTGTCGTTGTAGGGGCAGCTGCCTTTTTAGGATCTGGAGCTTATAAAGTTACTGAAGTAGGAGTGCAGTTAGTCGGTATTGGAGATTTAATCAATGTCATGCTTATCTCTGCAATCGCAGTATTTGTTACACGACTCTTACAAGGGAAATTAGGTTCACTAACACTTATCCTAATGCCCATTATCGTCAGTGTGGGAGTAGGTACATTAGGTTTAATCATGCTTCCGTATGTGGGTATTATTACTTCTACAATTGGAAGTTTGATTAATAGCTTTACTACTTTACAACCCTTACTAATGACCATTTTAATTGCTATTGCTTTTTCAATCATCATTATTTCACCTATTTCAACGGTTGCAATAGGAATTGCTATCGGCGTTACAGGATTAGGTGCTGGAGCAGCTGCAGTAGGGATTACGGCATGTACAGCTATTTTGGTCATTGGTTCTTTACGAATTAACAAGACTGGAACAACTTTAGCCATTTTGTTAGGAGCTATGAAAATGATGATTCCTAACTTAATTAAACACCCGAAAATTGTGATTCCAGTTGTAATCAATGCTTTCTTCTCAGGCATAGGGGTTTACCTACTGACCATTCAAGGGACGCCACAATCTGCTGGATTTGGAATTGTTGGTTTAGTCGGACCAATCCAATCATTTAACATGGGAACAAGTTTAATAAGTGTTCTTTTAGCATATTTTGTGATACCTTTTGTAGGTGGTTTCATTATTGATTTTGTCTGCAATAAAGTATTACACATTTATGAACATGATATCTTTGAATTTATACCAGCATCAAATTAATTAACATAAAATGAATGAAATAGATGGAGGAATAATAAAAATGAAAATAGCAATTGCAGGTTCAGGAGCTTTAGGTTGTGGCTTTGGTTACATGATGAAAAAAAATGGAAATGACGTTACGTTGATAGACTTTTGGGAAGACCACATAAAGGCTATTCAAGAAAATGGTTTGACCATAACAGTGAATGGAAAAGAAGATAACATTATTATTCCAATAGGAAAACCAGATGAAATTAAAGAGACATTTGATGCTGTTTTTATTTTCACCAAATCAATGGGACTACGTCATATGTTAGAAGAAATTAAACATATCTTAACAGAAGATACGAAAGTTATCTGTTTATTAAATGGATTAGGACATGCTAAAACAATTTCTGAATACATTCCAGAAAAAAACATTATCATGGGAACAACAGTATGGACTGGTGGATTAGATGCTCCAGGGAAAACGCATTTTATGGGTGAAGGTCCTGTTGAAGTTCAAAATGCTGACGTCAATGAAAAAGAAGGAACACTTCAGGTCGTTAAGATGATGGCTGATAGTGGATTGAATGGTGTTTATAGTGAGGATGTTCATTTTACAACGTGGAGAAAAGCTTGTGTTAACGGAACGATGAATGCTTTGTGTTCGTTGCTAGACTGCAATATTAAAGAGCTATTTGAAACGTCTGAAATCGATGGGTTACTAGACGGAATCGTTAGTGAATTTTCTCTTGTAGCTGAAACTGAAGGGGCACAATTAGACGTGGCGGAAACAATTAGCTACTTAAAAGCGACTGCAGAAAAAGTTGGAGCACACTATCCTTCTATGCATCAAGATTTGAAAAACAAGCGTTTAACTGAAATTGACTTTTTAAATGGTACGGTAGCGAAAGAGGCCGAAGAAAAAGGATTAGAAGCTCCTTATAGCAAATTGATTACTCAACTCGTTCATGCTAAAGAAGATATTTTAGGAATCAAACGTTAAGAAAAGGTATTCTGTTTTTAAGATATAAATAGATCAATAAAGCGATGATTATTTAATGAAAAAATAAGAAATAAGAAACTGAGACAGGTCAT
The DNA here is from genome assembly GCA_036639135.1 of Carnobacterium sp. Classification (GTDB taxonomy): domain Bacteria; phylum Bacillota; class Bacilli; order Lactobacillales; family Carnobacteriaceae; genus Carnobacterium_A. Next base: position 10,033 of record JAVWJE010000025.1, read on the forward strand.
ATTGTCTCAGTTTCTTATTTTTTATTCTTAAATTGGTTCGTTTTGCGACTACTTAAAAATTAATAATATGAAAGAACCATTAGATATAAGAATAACGAAATAACAGATAAATAAGTTGACATCGTTTTCAATGTGTCATACTATATGTTTAATATGACGCACAATAGAAAGGGATCAACCAATGGAATTAAGCGAAAGGCAAAAAGAAATTATTGAAATTGTTAAAAAAAATGAGCCGATTTCTGGAGAAAAAATCGCTGCGTTATTAGGGTTCTCTCGTTCAACCCTAAGAGCGGATTTATCTCTTTTAACATTAAGTGAACTATTAATTGCAAAACCTAAAGTAGGTTATTTCTACAATGCTCATAAAGTAGAACCGTTTATAATAAAGGATATAAAAGAAACAAAGGTAGAGGATGTTATGAGTGTTCCAGTGATAATAGACTCTGATACCTCCATTCAAGATACGATAATAAAATTGTTTTTAGAAGATGTAGGTTCAGTTTATGTGATAGAAAATCATCATCTTGTTGGGCTTGTTTCTAGAAAGGATTTACTAAAAACGGTGATTGGAAAAATGGCTATTGAAGAAATGCCAGTCAGTATGGCTATGACGAGAGTGCCAAATGTTGCTTATGTATTTAGTAATGATTCGGTTGAAAACGCAACGAAGAAGCTGATACAACATGAAGTTGACAGTCTCCCAGTGATACAATTTACTGATGGAGACAAATCGAAAAAGTTAAAGATAGTTGGAAAGTTTTCAAAAACATTAATTAGTCGCTTATTTTTGAACCTAATCAAAAATGAAATGTAGGAGGATTATATGAAACCTGTGGAAATATATCTCATTTCTGACTCAATAGGGGAGACAGGAGAGCAAGTTATACACTCCATTCTTTCACAGTATGCTTTAGAAGTTAAGGAAATCAAAAAAGTTACTCATGTAGTAACGGAACTATCATTAGAGACAGCACTTATTAGTATTTCAAAAGAAGAAAATGTGATTATTTTTTATACATTAGTTCAGGAAAATTTAAGACAGTATATAAAAGAGTTTTCTAAAATAACTTCATTTATTTTAGTGGATATTTTAGGGAGCGGATTAGCTGCTATAGAGCAAGCAACTTCTTTAAAGCCACTGGGAGAGCCAGGTATTATTCGGAAAATGGATCAAGACTATTTTAATAGAATTGAAGCTATTGAATTTTCTGTTCGATACGATGATGGGAAAGATCCAAGGGGAATATTAAAGGCTGATTTAGTCATTCTAGGGGTATCTAGGACTTCAAAAACGCCTTTATCTATGTACTTAGCAAATAAAAATATTCGTGTTGCTAATGTTCCGCTTTTTCCTGAATCCGAACCGCCAAAAGAAATTTACCAAATTTCACCTACCAGAATTATTGGCTTAACCAATACTCCTGAAAAGTTAAATAGCATCAGAAAAGAGCGATTAAAAACCTTAGGATTGCCACAAAATGCTAGTTATGCTGAAATGACTCATATTTTGGAAGAACTCGAGTATGCTGATAAAATTATGAAAAGAATCGGCTGTTTAGTTATAGATGTTTCTGACAATGCTATAGAAGAAACCGCAAATTTAATTGTTGAGTACATGAAGAAAATAGATACTACTTTATTCAATAAAACCTAAAGTCAAACGAATAAAAAAAGAAAGAGGTTGAAAAAATGACTGAAAAATATGTTTATAACTTTAATGAAGGTAAAAAAGAAATGAAAGAATTACTTGGCAGCAAAGGAGCTAACTTAGCTGAAATGACGAAGATCCTTCTTCCTGTTCCTCCAGGATTTACTTTGACTACCGAAAGTTGCAACCGCTTTTTTTCTGAAAATCAAACTATTTGGCCTGGCTTAGATAAGG
>JAVWJE010000025.1:11927-22607 GCA_036639135.1 Carnobacterium sp.
ATGACAGGAAAAAAAGTTTCGGATATGGAAAACCCTCTGCTTTTATCTGTTCGATCAGGAGCGGCTCAATCGATGCCTGGTATGATGGATACGATTTTAAATTTGGGATTGAATGACCATTCTGTTATTGGCTTAGCTAAAACAACAGCGAATGAACGCTTTGCTTATGATAGTTATCGCCGTTTCATACAAATGTTTTCAGATGTTGTCATGGAAATTCCTAAAATGTATTTTGAATCGATAGTAGAAAAAGTAAAAAAGAAAAAAGGAATTGAATTAGACAAAGAACTTGGTGAAGAAGATTTAAAAGAGATTGTTAAAGCATATAAAGACGTTTATTTAAAAGAAACAGGAAAAGAATTTCCTCAAGAGCCAATGGTACAACTTATGTTAGCTATTAAGGCAGTATTTTCATCTTGGAACAATCCGAGAGCAGTATTTTATAGAAAAATGCATAGTATTTCTAAATTAAACGGCACAGCTGTAAATGTGCAGTCAATGGTATTTGGAAACAAAGGAGAATCTTCTGGTACAGGAGTCGCTTTTACTAGAAACCCTGGGAATGGTGAGAAAAAACTGTTTGGAGAATTTTTATTAAATGCTCAAGGTGAAGACGTTGTCGCAGGCATTCGTACGCCAAATGATATAGCAGAACTAAAAGAGTTAATGCCTGAAGTCTATCAACAATTAAAAACAGCAGCAGAAAATCTTGAAAATCACTACAAAGAAATGCAGGATATTGAGTTCACTTTTGAAAATAATACTTTCTTTTTATTGCAGACAAGAAGTGGAAAAAGAACAGCACAGGCTGCAATTGCTATCGTTATGAGTTTATACCATGAAGGAAAAATTACTAAAGAAGAGGCTTTATTAAGAATCGATCCTCAGCAATTAGAACAATTATTACACCCGAATTTCAATGAAAAAGCTATCGACAAAGCTAAAGTATTGGCAAAAGGTCTTGCTGCTTCCCCTGGGGCAGCCTCTGGGAAAATCTATTTTACTGCTGAAGCAGTCGAGGCAGCTCACGAAAAAGGAGTGAAAACGATTTTGGTGAGACAAGAAACATCTCCTGAAGATATCTCTGGGATGGTAAAATCAGAAGGGATTTTAACAGCCAGAGGAGGAATGACCTCTCATGCTGCCGTAGTAGCTCGTGGAATGGGGAAATGTTGTATCGCCGGTTGTTCAGAATTAAAAGTTAATGAAGAAAAAAAAACAGTGCACTATAAAGGCGGAGTATTAAAAGAGGGTGATATAATTTCCTTAGATGGAACAACAGGGATTATTTATCTCGGTGAAATAGACAAGAGCAAGCCAACTCTAGGTGGAGAATTTAAAGAGTTGATGGATTGGGTTGATGAAACCAAAATAATGGGAGTTCGAGCCAACGCAGATACACCAGAAGATGCAAAACAAGCTTTAGAATTTGGTGCAGAAGGAATCGGGTTAATTCGAACAGAGCATATGTTTTTTAAAGATGATCGGATTTCTTCAGTCAGAAGAATGATTTTAGCTGGAACAGTAGAAGAACGAAAAAAAGCATTAAATGAACTATTGCCGATGCAAAAAAATGATTTTTACCAAATTTATCATGTAATGGGTGAGCTTCCTGTAACGATTCGATTATTAGATCCACCTTTACATGAATTCATGCCAGTTAAAGAAGAAGAAATTTGTCGTTTAGCTGAAACAATGTTGCTGAGTGAAGAGGAATTAATAGAACGGATAAATGAGTTACATGAAGTAAACCCAATGCTCGGACACCGAGGTGTCCGATTAGCCATAACGTATCCAGAAATTAGCAGAATGCAAGTAAGAGCGATTATGGAAGCTGCTTTAGAGCATAAAAAAGATGAAAACAGTGAAATTCAACCAGAAATTATGATTCCTTTAATCAGTGATGTAAAAGAGTTAATCTGTATTAAAGCAGAAATAGAAGATGAAATCAAAAAGGTCTTTATAGAAAAAGGACAAACACTCCCTTATCATATTGGAACAATGATTGAAGTTCCAAGAGCTGCATTAACAGCTGATAAAATTGCAAAAGAAGCCGATTTTTTCAGTTTTGGAACCAATGATTTAACTCAAATGGGCTTTGGTTTTTCAAGAGATGACTCTGGTGGATTTATTTCTGAATATATAGAAAAGAATATTTTCGAAAAAGGACCTTTTGACACCATTGATCAAGAGGGAATCGGTCAGTTAGTCGAAATAGCTATTGAAAAGGGGCGTCAAACCAAGCCTAATTTAAAAATAGGTATTTGTGGCGAGCATGGTGGAGATCCTACATCAATCGAATTTTTCCAAAAACTAGGTCTAAATTATGTCTCTTGCTCACCATTTCGTGTCCCGATTGCACGTTTAGCAGCAGCTCAAGCAGCAATAAAGTATCGTTAGTTTTAAAAATAAGGCGAGGCTATTTAAGGCTCGTCTTATTTTTTATTTTCCATTAATAAACGATTACATAGTATCCAAAAGCTTTAATTAGTTACAGTTTGAAACGGTTTCAAGTATAATTTGAATTGGAAAGTAGTTTAACAAGAAAATGAAATGGTGCCTTATAAAATAGGAGGTTGAAATATGAAGAAGATTGGAATTTTGCTAGCAGCCTTATTATTAGGTGGTTGTGCAAACCAAATGGTAGAAGAAAAAGAAGGAATACCATCAGCTGAGAATGTCGCAAGTCTATCATCCGTTAGTGAATCAGCTAGTTCCTCAGATCATTCTAATGAAGAAAAGAAGGTTTCCTTTATTGGTGTAGGAGATAATTTAATTCATGATGTGATATTTGAAGAAGCACATATGGATGATGGAACGTTTAATTTTAAATCAATGTTTGAGAATGTAGCTGATGAAATTGAACAAGCAGATTTAGCTTTTATCAATCAAGAAACATTAATTGGAGGAGATGAATTTGGCTTTTCCGGTTATCCAGCATTCAATACGCCTAGCGATATGGCGGGTAATTTAAATGATTTAGGGTTTGACTTAGTGAACGGCGCATCAAATCATTCATTGGATAAAGGAAAACAAGGTGTCTTGAACACATTAGAAATATGGGGGAAACAAGAAGAAATGTTGTTTACCGGAGTATTTGATTCTCAAGAACAACGTGATACCATCCCTACTATTGAACGAAATGGGCTTACTTTTTCTTTTCTTGCTTATACTTATGGAACAAACGGAATCGAACCAGATGTATCTTATCGATTAAATTACTTTGATAAAGCATTGATTACCCAAGATGTAAAAAAAGCAAAAGAAGTAAGTGATTTTGTTATTGTATCGGCTCACTGGGGCGATGAACATATGCTTGAACCAAATGAATTTCAAAAAGAATATGCACAGTTATTTTCAGATTTAGGAGTGGATGTCGTTGTTGGAACGCACCCTCATGTGATTCAACCTATTAAGTGGGTAGAAGGAAAGAATGGGAACCAAACTTTAATTATTTATTCTTTAGGGAACTTTTTGTCTGCGATGGCAACTGGAACAGAAAATAATATCTTAGGTGGCATGGTTTCATTTGATTTTGTAGTAAAAGAAGAAGAGAAATCCATCGAAAATGTTAATTGGGACCCGACAGTAATGCATTATATCGGCGATCAAAGTGATTATGCTAAATCAAGAAAAAATTTTAGAATTTATCAATTAGATGATTATACTGAAGAATTAGCAGCCAAACACGTTCTAAATGGTTATCAGGAAAATAAAGTATCTAAAAAATCTTTACAGCAGACAACAGAAAAGGTCATTGGTACTGAATTTCTCAAATAGAAATTGACGGTAAATGGAGTAAGGCTCTATTTGATGAAAACTTAGCACTTTAGAGAATAAATGTATAAAAGATGGATTTTAGCTATAAAAAAGACTTTAAAAGAAAGGTGATAACAATGAAGTATTATATTAAACAGAAGCTTTTTTCTTGGAATGATAAATTTACTATCAAGGACAGCCAAGGTCGAGATATCTATTCGGTAGAAGGTGAGTTTCTTTCATGGGGAAAGAAACTACATGTAAGAGAGATGAGTGGTAAAGAAGTCTTATATATTGAACAACATTTATGGAAGTTTTTGCCTACTTATTCGTTGTTCGTAGACAATAAAGAACAAGCTAAAGTCAGCAAAGAATTCACTTTTTTCAAACCACAATACACCATTGATGGACCCAATTGGCAAGTAGAAGGTTCTTTTTGGGAACATGACTATCAAATCATAAGCAATCAAGGAGTTATTGCAACTATTTCAAAAGAATGGCTGACATGGGGAGACAATTATGCTTTGGATATCAAGGATGAAGCTCACATGTTATTAGCTTTAGGAGTAATTATTGTGATTGATTGTGTTATAGCAAGTCAACAAGCCTCAGCAAATAGTGGTTCATAAATAATTAAATGAATGAAGAAAGTCTTTGAGAAATAATTGCATTTTCTAAGGTAGGCGGAGATGGAAGGAATAGATTTAAATTGACAAGGTAAATTAGGACTGCTAGAATGAATTTACTTTTAACAAAGGAACTTAAAAACAAATTTAAAAAATAAAAGGAGGAAGTCAAAATGAAAAAGATGAACAGTTTAAGCGTGTTGTGTTGTCTATGTTGTGAGAGTCACTCATGTAAACAGTTAGATTCATTTATTTTGGCTTCTACTATACTGTCCTAACCATTTTTTTAGGTAAACCCATTTTCTGTGCATTTTAGAGTATGGACTATTGGGTTTAATAAGTGAAAATGACAGGAACAGGGTTAGTTTAGCTATAATGAATAAGATTTTTTCTGTGTGCATGAGTGTAAAATAACTCATGTATTTTTTTGTACCAATTTTTTGCTAACGAAAGGAGTTGAAAATAGAGTGTTTAGTTTAAATTTGTTCTACAAACGATGTTGATTCAAACTGTTTAATGAATAAAAACTATTTCTGATAGTGAAGAGATAACTTATCTAGCTAGAAAACTAAAATAAAAAAAGGCAAAAAGAGGGATGAAAACAGATGAATAAAAACAAAAAAGCAACTGCACTCATAACCATTGTATTGGTTACCGTTCTAAGTGGATGCACAAATAATACGAGCGAAAATAAAACAGAAAAACCTAATAAAGAAGAAAATAAAGTATTGAATCTAGCAGCAGAGTCAGAAATGGATACAATGGACACGACTATTTCAACGACAAATTTTACACCGATGAATAATGTCTTTGAAGGGTTAATCTCTTATGATTTAACGGGAAAACTGGTTGGTGCTGATGCAAAAGACATCCCAGATATATCAGAAGATGGGTTAACGTATACCTTTATCATTCGTGAAGAAGCGAACTGGTCAAATGGTACACCGGTTACGGCGGCTGATTATTTATTTGCATGGCGAAGAATGGTTGATCCTGCAAATGGTTCTGGGTATGCGTATTTATTTTCAGGCATTATAAAAAATGCTGAAGCGATATTAGCTGGTGACAAGAGTATTGATGAATTAGGTGTTGAAGAAGTGGGAGAGAAAACGTTAAAAGTAACGTTGGAACAACCCGTACCTTATTTTCTTGATTTATTGACAATCCCTTCTTATTTTCCGCAAAACGAAAAATTTGTAACAGAACAAAAAGAAAATTATGGACTACATGCTGATACGACGATTTATAATGGTCCTTTTACTTTGTCTGAGTGGACAGCTGCCAAAGGAGATTCGTGGAAATATGTAAAAAATGATGCCTATTGGGATAAGAATTCAGTCAAATTAGAAGAAATTAATACGCAAATTGTAAAAGAAGTTGGAACAGGTATCAACTTATATGAATCAGGGCAATTAGATAGCATTAAACTATCAGGAAATTTTGTTCCACAGTACAAAGACAATGAGGACTTTAAAACAACAAATAAAGCCTGGGTTTATTATTTGGAGTTAAATCAAGAAGTACCTGAATTAGCCAATAAAAATATTCGAAAAGCATTGATGTTATCTATCGATCGTCAAACGTTTACAGAAAACGTTTTACAAGATGGTTCTGAGCCTATATTTGGTCATGTCCCTAAAGGTTTAGCTAAAAGCCCGGAAACAGGCAAAGACTTCCGTGAGGATGCTGGAGATATAGCTAGTTTTGATGTTTTAGAAGCTAAACAAGCTTGGAAAGAAGGTTTAAAAGAGCTTAATAAAGAGGAGATAACATTAGAGTTAACAACTTCTGATAGTGAAGATAGTAAAAAACTAGCTGAGTTTATTCAAAGTGAATACCAAAAAAACCTGCCAGGTATAACCATTAAAGTTCGTCAAATGCCCGATAATTCTAGGCTCGATAATGTAAAAAAAGGCAATTACCAATTAGCAACGACTTATTGGTTAGCTGACTTTGCAGATCCGATTAACTTTATTGAGCGTTTTGATACAACTATTAATCGTGGAAACTATTCTTTTGAAGATATTGATCAGTTAATAGAAAAAAGTAACCAACAGTTTAATGACTTATCAGCTAGGTGGGATACAATGATTCAAACTGAAAAAGTAGCTTTGGGAGAACACTTTGTAGATGTGCCTATTTACCAAACAGCAGAACCCTATCTTGAGAAATCTTATGTAAAAGATATTTACCGTCCTGTGTTTGGAAGCAAAAATTTTAAATATGCTTATTTAGATCATTCTCAATAAAAACAAACGATCTATTTCTTCATTGATACTAGTTTCAGATGACATTTGCCTAAACATGCGCTATTATTTTAAATAAAGACTAGCTTTAGGAGGCTCCAACTTGTCTAAACAACATCAAGAAGAAAAAATTTTGAACTGAAAATTTCTTTTATACTTTTACTGGCTATCTCATGTGGAGTAACCGTAGCAAGTCTATACTATATCCAACCTTTAGAGTCCATTATCGCATTAGGTTTTAATGTATCCAAAGGCGCAATTGGATTCGTAGCCATGTTAACTCAAATTGGATATGCAATCGGACTATTTTTTCTTGTACCACTAGGAGATATTTTTGAACGTCGATCCTTGATTATTCGCATGTTGCTATTAGTAATCGTTGCAATGGTTCTGGTTACTATTTCGCCTAATTACATCATTTTTGCAACAGCTTTATTTTTAGTTGGTCTCACATCAATTGTCCCACAATTAATCATCCCTTATGCTGCTCAACTAGCAAAACCTGAAGAACGAGGAAGTGTTTTAGGAACAGTAATGAGCGGATTATTGATTGGAATATTGCTATCAAGAACATTCAGTGGTCTAGTAGGGTCTGCATTAGGATGGCGTCCAGTTTATTTATTTGCAACAGGCTTTATTATTGTTTTGTTGCTAACCATTCGATTTTCTTTTCCGAAAAGGCCAACAACTAAAGTTTCTTATTTGTATTTGCTAGGTTGGATTCCTGGACTAATCAAGGAGCAACGAGTCTTACTAGCTTCTGCAGTCAATGGTTTTTTTATGTTTGGTTCATTTAGTGTTTTTTGGACCTCACTCATTTTCTTGCTAGAAACTCCACAGTATCATATGGGGATGAAAGAAGCAGGTTTGATTGGTTTAGTTGGTGTAACAGGAGCTTTGGCTGCGCCGGTTGTAGGTAAAGTAAATGATAAACGAGACCTAAGATTTTCTGTTGGAATTGGAACCATTCTTTCAGCCGTGGCGTATGTTCTATTTTGACTCTTCGGTTTTAACATGATTGTCTTAATTGTTGGAGTCATTGTTTTAGATCTAGGAAATCAAATCGCACAAGCTTCTAACCAAACCATGATTCAAGCTCTAGGTGATGAGGTTAGAAGTAGAAATAATACCGTATATATGACTGCTTATTTTATTGGTGGAACATCTGGTTCACTTCTAGGAACTCTTTCTTGGCAATGGTATGGGTGGGTAGGAGTGTGTGCACTTGGTTTACTTTTTCAAGTGGATGCGTTAATTTCTCACTACCTTATTTTCAAAAAACGCAATGAAAAGAGCTTTTCAAGTATTTAAATAAATAAGAAATAAAATTTACTTTGTTTTTACAGATACATTTCTATTATTGGTGCCATCATAGGCTCTTTAATAGAAATGTATTTTTTTAACGTAATGAATAAAAAAATGAATTAAATGATCAGACTAATTTATTGGTAAGCGTAACAACTTTTGTTAAAGTTTGTTACAATAGGAATAGTGAAACTTATTGCAGCATTAGATTATGTTAGAAAAAACTATTTGAGGAGGAAATAAGGATGATTAAAGCCGTTATCTTTGATATGGATGGTGTAATCGTTGATACAGAACCAATTTATTATGAAAGATTGCATGAGTTTTTTAAGTTCAATGATATTCATCCAGATCTTGAAGAATTAAATAAAATTGCTGGAGCTAATTCAACAGATACTTGGGATACCATCCAATGTATTTGGGGAAAGACATTAAATAAGAATAAGTACGAACAAGCTTATGAGGATTATTTTAAAGATCGCCCCATTGATAATAATGAAATACTAGATCCGGATTTAATATCTTTATTAGACTGGTTAACAAACGAAGGATACCAGGTTGCTTTAGCTTCGTCTTCATCAATGGAAGAAATTCAAAAAGTGATAAACGAATGCAATCTTAAGCACTATTTTGAGTCAATCTTAAGTGGCGATATGTTTGAACAATCTAAGCCCAATCCTGAAATCTATTTTAAATCTGCTGAAAAATTAAATGTGAAACCTGAAGAATGCCTTGTTATTGAAGATTCTACTTATGGGATTACAGCTGGGAAAGATGCAGGCATGCATGTCCTAGCCAAAAGAGATAATCGCTTTAACTTTAAACAAGACTTAGCCCACAAAATAATTGATCGTTTGACTGACGCGATACCTGAGTTACAAAAACTAAATAGTTGACTTCGTAAATAAATAAAAAATCCTCATATAAAACGTGCTAGGGAAAGCAAGTTTATATGGGGATTTTTATAATTTTATAAATAGATGTCGTTAAAACTCATCATCTAACAAGCGACATTCTCCATCTATCTGTTGAATTTTTGTGATATCTTGTGTAACTTCTAAACAGCCAAGGTAATCTTGAGTTTCGGTATCACGGATAGCAAAATAACGAATATAAATCATGCGCTCTTTCATATTAATCCAGAAATCAGCTTCTTCTCGTTCACCAGCTCTAAAGCTATCAAGGATTTTTTGAACCATATGCATGCTTTTTGGTGGGTGACAATTAATGACTTCACGACCGATGACAGAATTTGTACGCGGAAAAGCACGATCTTTCCCTTCTGAATAGAATCGCACACGGTCATTTTTATCAACAAAGGTTAGATCAACAGGCAAAATACCAAAAATAACCGTCAATTCTTTTAATCGAAGCACTCCCGTCGGCAATACAATTTCTCCTTCGCTTAGAGCGCCATCCTGCCAATCATAATGCTCTGCTTCATTAATAGGAGGATCCTCAGCAATGGCATTTGTCATCGCTGCTGCTTTTTTAGCGGCTTCTTTTTTCTCTTCTTCTTGTTCGCTTTCTATGGCCAATGCTTGAACACTTGGTTTCCAAGGCAATGGATCAGCGATATAAGAAAAGCCGATATCAAAACTATCTTCAGCAATCTTTTGCCAATCATTTAATCGAAAAACATCTAGTACCATAGGAATCATGATTTCTTCTTCTTTAAAAATCATTTCTTCTACTTCATTGATGACATGTTCAATCTTATCTCTTAATGGATTAATGGCCGCTTTTTCATCGTTGATGTAAACAATCACATCTTTGATTGCATCACGAATATCGTCATCAACACCCCACATAACTTTAGGTGGAGCACTAATTCCATAACGTTCCATGTAAGAAAAAATAAGAGTTTCTTTTCGAGCATAATGTTTATCTATCTGAGATAGATCACGTAAAGCATTTTTTAAACGTTCTTTTTGAGAGTCGTTTCCTTTAGCAACTTGCTCAAAAGTCCAACGGATTTCGTCTTCAAGTAAGGATTGAATAATTTTATTTTCTAGTTTCAATGTATGAACGGGGTGCCCAGGTTGCTCATGTTCATAGTTAGATTGGTGAATATCATGAATGGATCCTTTAAAAACAGCAGCATGAACATTACAGAGATGCTGTATCTCAGAAGGGTCCAGGCCACTAGCGATTAATTCTCTTTCGGCAGAAGTAATTTCGCTAACATCCACTCCGTCAAATGATTCATCAAACAGTCTTTTTGCTTCTTCAAACTCTCCGCCTTCATGAAGCAAGGTTAAAATCTCAACAATTTTTTTCTGACGGTAAGCAGTTGTGTTTTCCATAAACTCACTCCTTAATAATAAATCCCATTTTATTTAATTGTATGATAATTGTTTGCAACTCTATTTTCTTCATTTTTGCTCCTTTAGGAATCGTCATATATTTTCCCATAGTATTTAATATGGCAGGATTTTTAATATCTTTTAATCCTAAATCGTATAAGACTTGACCTATCTCAGGATGAGTAGTGACCAGGTCATAAACAGTTGTATTCAAATCGATTTCTTTCATCTTAATCCCTCATTCTTTAGATTAATTAACTTTATTTGTTCATTATATCACAAAAAGGAAATCAGTTTAAGATCTTAATGTTAACTCCTTTTGATAAAAAAGATAAAAGCAACTGTATACGGATGTAGAAGTTAACAAAAAACCATAAACTCGGTTTGATATGCTCCCTCTATAAAGGACACTGAAATATAAAAAGTGTCTTATATAGG
>JAVWJE010000026.1:0-20157 GCA_036639135.1 Carnobacterium sp.
GATGGGTGATGAATGCCTAAATTAAGTTAAAAGTATCTTCAACGTTTTCTAGTAAATGGACCAAAGATAGTCTCAATTCTCTCTTTTAAGCGTTGATAGTTTAAAAACTGCTGACGCGTTCGTTCGATTTTTTTATATCTGCTGTGATTTTTCTTATAAAATTGTTGATGATAATTTTCAGCTGGCCAAAATGTAGCAGTTGGTTTAATGGATGTAACAATTGGTTGCTTGTATTTGCCAGATTCGACTAACTGTTGTTTTGAATTTTCAGCTATCTTTCGTTGGTTCTCATTTCGAACAAAAATAATTGGACGGTACTGGCTCCCACGATCTTGAAATTGGCCAAATTCATCTGTAGGGTCCGTTAGTTGCCAATATAATTCTACCAGATTTTCATATTGAATAATTCTTGTATCAAAAATAATTTCAACCGCTTCAACATGTCCTGTATAACGGCCGCTCACTTGATCATAAGTTGGATTGTCCACATCTCCTCCAGTGTAGCCAGATAAGACTGAAACAATGCCATTGAGGGTTTCAAAAGGTTCTACCATACACCAGAAACAACCCCCTGAAAAGACTGCAGAATCTTGATGGGTAGGATCATTCGTGTAGTGTTTCGATAAATCAAATGAAGTATTGTCAATAGAATTATGGCTGATTTTATTGTAAAAATCTGTTACATCGGGAGTTAAAGTTCCTCTCAAAGCAAGTGGACGCAAATGAGCTTCAAGTTTTGCAAGCTGAGTGTCAAAATTGGCACCATCTTCTAAGTTGTTTTTGGCTGATGACAGTAAGGACCGTTCCCAATCACGAGTCCCTGGATTAAGGATGAGGTTATATAAATTATTCAGTATTTCTTCGTTATTCAGGTTCATCTCGACGGCCCCTTAAGTTTAATTTCTTAATAGAAAGCTTTTGCATATTTTTTACACTTATCTAAGTGGAAATATCAGGAGTAGGGGTTATCTATTAAAAGAGTTCCTTTTTTTCATTATACAACAGGAAGAAGAGACTAAGAATTATTTGAACCCATAACATGAATAATAAAAAGATGAAATAAAAAAACGTCTCCCAACAAGAGCCTCAGATGCTCATCTAGGAGAGGCTTTTTAGTTAAATGAATAGGAGTTGACTAGTTTAGGTGTTAAAATAAATTTTTTATTTTTTCAATGTTTTTAATCATCACAGAAGTGGTTCCATCTGGATTATTAATAAATTCAACAACTTCAGGGTTTCTATAAAGTTCGATAGGGATGCTGATCTCTATTCCATTATCCAAACGAAATTTTTGTTTTGAATATTTTGGTCCAGCTACAGCTACTTCGGCAGGCGCTTTGTCCACGTATCCCAATTCTTTTATTTCTTCAAAAAACTTTTCTTTCTTCTCATGGTTATTCCCATAAAGAGTTTCGGCAATGACTTTGTTATCAATGACGTTTTCTTCAGTCATACTATGAACAAGTGCTTCTTTTGTATCAGCGAGGACTTGAAATTCTTCATCATTAAAAGCTTTGCTTGTTTTTTGAACGGCTTTTTTGATGATAGAGATATTCTCTTTGAGACTGGGTTGAGGTTTATCTTCTAAAAATAATTCTGTGAAATAATAAATTTTTTCTGCTAATTCAGCAATCAGATGTTTTTTCTCAATAACGTGGTATTCCATGTTACTCAAGTTTAAAACCATTCCTTCTTGAATCGCTTGGCGAGCACTTGGTAAAATCGAATGATTTACAATCAATTGATTGGTTAATGTGTCTTCTTCGTAAGAAATATAATGAGTGATACTGTCAGAGTAATTTAGTTTGAATAATCCTAAACAAGGTTGTTCGTCTAAAGTAAAGGAGACAAATAACAAATCCGCTGGTGGGATTTCTGGATTCAATTTTGTAATCGAAAAAAGCTTTTCAGTTAAAGATTTCGTTGTTTCAATAAAATCATCTTGAAGAGCATTAAATGAATGAATTAATGGGTTATTCTCTGATAGTACGCCAGTTTTCATGTTGTCTGAATCTTCTACTTTCTCAATCATGGCATGAAGGTAATCAAACGTGAATTTTTCTGTAAGATCCAACCCCGCAAAAGAAAAAATTGGTTCATTGTTGTTCAAATCAAAAATGTGTAAAATTGCTTCTTTAATATAAATCATTTTGTACCCTCCATTTTTCAGTCACGCTTAAGAGTATCTCACAAATAGAGCAATCAAAAAAGAGCTTTTCTCTTACTCTTCATTATTAATCTTAATGAACTCAGTTGATTTCTTGTATTCGTATCCTTTTATTAGACAGGTTGTTTTTACAAAATTATCTAAAAAGGTTTAAGTTAGACTCTTCGTTATCACCAAAGTAAGCTACGACAACATACCATCGTATCCAACGAAAACAAACAATTCTTCTTTTTCAATACCTTTAATATTTATATTTATCGTACAAGCAATAAATTTAATACTTAAGCTGCTTGCTTTTTCAATCATGACTGGTAATGGTTAACATTCTTTTGCTTTATCGCAGTCTTTATCATTTTAGCAACAGCGTCACTTAGATTCGTTAAAAAAATGGGAAGACTGTTGGCAATCTTAGAAAGCATGATACCTAATGTTTTTTCAAGATATATAAGCCCCAGAAAGTGAAGAGAATAGTAGTATTTTTATTGATTGTAGCCGTGCCTTCTTTGATTTTCTTGTCCAACGGACAATTTAGTCCATTTGCTCTTTAATTTTTAAGAGAAAACCGGAACGCTGCAAACTACAAGCATCTACTTCTATAGTAGTTAATGGAAAGAGTTGTGATGCATCTACGGATTGTTCTTTTACTACTTTTTTTGAAAGATTTGTTTTTAAAGCATAGGTTACGAATTTATACGTTTTATAACCGCCGCCAAGGCTTTTTTGTATCTAATCCGTCATGCACTAAAATTCGTGTAACATTGTCCCCTCTTCATCCAACTGGGTAACAAGCATAAAGGGTTTTATCTTTTGGCAGCTCAGCGACTTTATTTTAATTTGTAAACGGTTTTTATCTTTTCCAACTAAATGAAAGCGCTTTTCTTTTTTCTATACACCTATAGAAATTGTCAATTATCCTAAACCGGAAATCAAGGGTACAATAAGTTTGTAAAGCGCTTTCATCAAAAATGATTTTTCTAGGGAAAGGGATGTAAATATGTCTAAAAAGAACAATAAAACATTTAACTTAGACCACATTGTAGAGAGTTATAAAAAGGATTTTCCTTTTTTTCAAGTTTTAGATAAAACGGGGAAAGTAGTTAATCCAGATTTAAATCCAGATATGTCAGATGAAGACTTAATAGAATTAATGCGCCGGATGGTTTGGGGAAGAGCTTACGATCAAAGAGTTACCTTGTTAAATCGTCAAGGAGCACTTGGGAATTATGCACCTGGTGGTGGGCAAGAGGCAAGTCAAGTAGCTTCTCATTTTGCTTTAGGTGAAGGGGACTTTTTCGCAGGAACTTATCGTGACTTAGTACCGTTAATATTCCATGGTTTACCAATAGAAAAAGCATTTTTGTGGTACAAAGGTCACATGAAAGGCAATGACTATCCTAAAGAGTTAAATGCATACGTACCTCAAGTTATTGTTGGCGGACATATTACTCATGCCATGGGTGTAGCTTTAGGAATGAAAAAAAGAAACAAAAAAAATATCGTTTTCTCATTAAACGGAGATGGAGCAACTTCTCAAGGAGACTTCTATGAAGGCATTAACTTTGCTGGAGTTTATAATGTTCCTTATGTGATTGTTGTACAAAACAATCGTTATGGAATTTCTGTACCAGTTGAGGAACAAACAAAAGCAGAAACACTTGCACAAAAAGCTGTAGCTGCTGGTATTCCTGGAATTCAGGTAGACGGTATGGATCCACTAGCTATGTATGCAGCAGTATCAACTGCACGCGAACATGCTTTAGCAGGAAAAGGTCCAGTTCTTATTGAGGCGTTAACTTATCGTTTCGGGCCTCATACTATGTCCGACGATCCAACCCGTTACCGTAGAGACCAAGAATTGAAGGAGTGGGAAGAAAGAGATCCACTTATTCGAATGAGAAATTATTTAACTGAGAAAAAATTATGGAGTGAAGAACAAGAAGAAGAAGTAATCGAAACATGTAAAAAAGAAATTAAAGAAGCTGTTACCGCAATCGGTAAGGTTGAAAAACAAAAAGTTTCTGATTTCTTGAAGAATATGTACGAGGTTTCCCCACAAAATGTTAAAGAGCAAATTGCGATCTACGAAGAAAAGGAGATGTCACAAAATGACTGAAAAAACAATTGTTCAAGCCATTAATGATGCCTTAGATTATAAATTAAAAGCAGATGAGAATACATTGATTTATGGTGAAGATGTCGGTCCTAATGGAGGCGTTTTTAGAGTAACTGATGGTTTACAAAAGAAGCATGGAAAAGAACGTGTTTTTGACACTCCTTTAGCTGAATCAGGGATTTTAGGAATGTCAATTGGACTTGCAACAGAAGGATTTAGACCCATACCAGAAATTCAATTTTCAGGTTTTATCTTAGAGGCTATGGATCCAATCATTGCACAGTTTTCACGTATGCGTTACCGTACAGCGAATAGCCGCAATATGCCCATTACAGTAAGAGCACCTTATGGAGGAGGAGTTCATACTCCTGAACTTCACTCGGATAACCTTGAAGGTATTTTGGCTCAAGTTCCTGGTATGCGAATCGTCATTCCAAGTAATCCATATGATGCAAAAGGGTTGTTAATATCTTCAATCGAAAGCAATGACCCTGTTATCTTTTTAGAACATTTAAAACTGTATCGTTCAATTAAACAAGATATTCCAGATGAAGATTACCGTGTCCCACTAGACAAAGCAGCCATTACACGCGAAGGATCAGATATAACAATTGTAACGTATGGATTGATGGTTAGTGAGTCATTAAAAGCAGCTACAGAGTTGGAAAAAGAAGATATTTCTGTTGAGGTAGTAGATTTAAGAACCGTTTCACCAGTTGATATGGATACAATAGTAGCATCTGTTAAAAAAACTGGACGAGTGATTGTTGTACAAGAAGCTCAAAGACAAGCTGGTATTGCAGGACAATTGATGTCCGAGATAGGAGAACGCGCATTTATGTATTTAGATGCTCCCGTTTCTAGAGTGACCGCACCAGATACAGTATTTCCATTTGGAGCTGCAGAAGCAGAATGGATTCCAAATGCTAAAGATATTGTAGCTAAAATTAGAGAGACGGTTGAATTCTAATAAAGAATAAAGAAGCAGATAAAAACAAGGAGGCAATAAAATGACTTATTCATTCATTCTCCCAGATAGTGGTGAAGGAATTCATGAAAGTGAAATTGTAAAATGGGATGTACAAGTTGGAGATAAAGTAAAAGAAGATGATATTATAGTTGAGATTCAAAGCGACAAAGCAGTAATCGGTTTGCCATCTCCAGTAACAGGGACCATCACAAAGATATTAGCTGAGGAGGGAGAAATCGCTAAAGTAGGCGATTCAATTGTTGAAATTGAAATTGATGGAGAAAAAGATACTGTTGTATCAGAAGAAAAAATCTTGCAAGAAGGAGATCCTCAAAAGACAGAAGTTATAAAAGAAGGAACAGATACGGTTGCAATCGAACACGAAGATGTAGAGCACTTAAAACCAGGCGAAGAGTCAGTCGCTCCACAAAAAGATGGGGAAAGTGCAAAACAAAAGCCTTCTTCTGATATAGATTTGAGAATGATTGCTATTCCAGCTGTCAGAAAATATGCTCGTGAAAAAGACGTAGACTTAACACAAGTCCCAGCAACTGGGAAAAACAATCGTGTAACACGCGAAGATGTTGATCAGTTCTTGTCTTCAGGAGTTTCTAAAACAGTTGAAACAACTTTAGAAAAAGAAACTACTCAACCAACAAAACAAGAAGAAACCGTAAAAGAAACAGCGAAAGAGGAAGCTTATGTTCCTAGTAAAGAAAGAAGAGTAAAAATGTCAGGCACACGCAAAGCTATCGCGAAAGCAATGGTAAATAGTTTAGCTACATCTCCGCATGTAACAGTACTAGATAAAGTTAATGTAGAAAAAATGGTCAACCATAGAGATCGCTTTAAAGTAATTGCAAAAGAAGAAGGCATAAAATTAACGTATACGGCTTATTTCGTTAAAGCTTTAGTAGCTGTTTTATCACGTTATCCAGAGTTAAATGCATCAATAGATGAAGCAACAGATGAAATCGTCTATCATGATTACTTTAATATCGGAATTGCTACGAATACAGATAAAGGTCTGTTCGTACCAATGATTCGTGATGCAGATAGAAAGAGTTTGTTTACTATCGCTGAAGAAATGGCAACGAACACTCAAAAAGCCTTAGATGGAACATTAACGAGAGCAGATATGGCTAATGGATCAATGACGATTACAAACGTAGGTTCTGTGGCGACTGGTGGGGTTTGGTCAACACCAATTATCAATCAACCAGAAGTAGCTATCTTGGGAATGGCTAGAATTGAAGATGAAGTGGTTCCAGATGAAAACAGACAGCCGGTTGTTGTTCCAATGCTTAAAATATCCTTTGCTTTTGATCACCGCATTATTGATGGAGTAACTGCACAAAAAGCACTTAATGAGTTAAAGGTATTTTTAGCAGATCCTGAACTAATGTTCGTGAAAGGATGATGAATAAGTTATGGTAGTAGGCGATTTTGCAGAAGAACTAGAAACAGTCGTTATCGGTTCAGGTCCAGGAGGTTATGTAGCAGCGATTCGTGCTGCTCAATTGGGTCGAAAAGTAACCATTATTGAAAAAGGAAATATTGGTGGAGTTTGTTTGAATGTTGGATGTATTCCTTCGAAAGCCTTGATTCATGCGAGTGAAGAATACCAACATTCTTTAGATTCATCCTTACTAGGAATTTCAAATAAAGAAACAACCATTGATTTTAAAAAGACACAAGAGTGGAAAAATGAAAAAGTGGTAAGAACTTTAACAAAAGGTGTAGAACAATTATTGAAAAAAAATAAAGTCAACATTGTAAAAGGGGAAGCTTATTTCGTTAATAGCCAAACAATTCATGTGATGTTTGGAGAATCAGAAGGACAGACATATAAATTTGAAAAAGCTATTATCGCAACCGGTAGCCGCCCAATAGAGTTGTCATCTTTTAAATTCAAAAAACGTATCATAGATTCAACTGGAGCACTTAATTTAACTGAAATACCTAAAAAAATGATTGTCATTGGTGGAGGTTATATCGGAACGGAACTAGCTGGAGCTTACGCTCAGTTAGGAACAGAAGTGACTATTTTAGAAGGATTGAACCAAATCTTGACAGGGTTTGAAAAAGATATGGTGAGTTTAGTTGAAAGAAACTTTAAACAAAAGGGTGTAAAAGTCATCACGAATGCAATGGCTAAATCTTCCGAGCAGGATGATCAGCATGTAACCGTGACTTACGAAGTAGGAGGCAAAGAAGAAAAACTCGAAGCTGATTATGTGCTCGTTTCAGTAGGAAGACGTCCGAATACGGATGATATTGGACTCGACATTGCAGATATTAAAACGAATGAAAAAGGCCTCATTCAAGTAGACGAGCAAGGAAGAACAAACAAGAAAAACATTTTTGCAATTGGAGACATTGTTCCTGGATTAGCTCTGGCTCATAAAGCAAGCTATGAAGCAAAAGTAGCAGCAGAAGCTATTTCTGGAAGTAAAGGGGCAGCTGTGGATTACATGGCTATGCCAGCCGTTTGTTTTACGGATCCTGAACTGGCAACAGTCGGATTTACAGAACAACAAGCGAAAGAAAAAGGAATGAATGTGAAAAGCAGCAAGTTCCCACTAGCCGGTAATGGACGTGCCTTGTCTTTAAATAAAACACAAGGATTCATTCGTTTAGTAACAGAAAATAAAGGTCATACGATTATTGGAGCACAAGTAGCGGGTGTTAATGCTAGTGAGTTAATAGCTGAACTAGGGTTAGCTGTAGAAAATGGATTAACCGCGGAAGATATTGCTTTGACAATCCATAGTCACCCTTCATTAGGAGAAAGCATCATGGATACAGCCGAACTAGTGTTAGGACAACCTATCCATATTTAAGGAAGTCTCAAGGAGAAAAGACAATAATGGAAAGGCTTTTAATACTAACTAGAGCCTTTCCATTTTTTTCTTTATAAGACCGGCTTGTTTGAAAAAGAACGAATCAAAATAAACGAAAATAAGGAGAATGAAAAATGGACGCTGAAAGACTTACCCCAAAAAAATATACAATGAATGTCTTAAATGGTTTAGCTATTGGTACGGTAGTTGCTTTAATTCCCGGTGCATTACTAGGAGAGCTATTTAAGGCGTTACTTCCAGTATTTCCTCAAGGAGCTTTTGTATTAAATGCTACTGCGATGTCTAATTCGATGTTAGGACTAGTAGTGGGTGTGCTAGTGGGAATTAATTTTAAATTTACTCCTATTCAAGCAACTTCTCTTGGTTTAGCAGCCATCTTAGGTGGCGGAGCTGTTCAATTCACTGCAGAAGGTATTATGTTGAATGGCACGGGCGATGTTATCAACGTTGGCTTAACAGCTGCTATAACTGCAGGAATCATTTTATTGCTAGGAAATAAATTAAAAGCTTATACCATTTTATTAATCCCACCCATTGCTTTAATCGTTGGTGGTGGAATAGGAACGTTTATCTTGCCTTATGTAAAAGGAATTACAACCATTATTGGTGTGTTAGTAGCCCAATTGTTAAACCTACAACCGATTGTTATGTCTGTTT
Source organism: Carnobacterium sp. (assembly GCA_036639135.1). Lineage (GTDB taxonomy): Bacteria > Bacillota > Bacilli > Lactobacillales > Carnobacteriaceae > Carnobacterium_A. The sequence continues at coordinate 8,772 of JAVWJE010000026.1, forward strand.
TAATCGCTATTATATTTTCTATTCTTATCGTATCTCCAATTACTACTGTAGGGATTGCATTAGCTATCTCACTGGTTGGCATTGGTTCAGGAGCAGGGAATTTAGGCGTTTGTGCAGCAGGTTTTGGATTGGCAGTTGCTGGTTGGAAAGTAAACCCTATTGGAACAAGTTTAGCACACTTTATTGGCTCACCAAAAATATCCATGCCTAATGTTTTTGCTAAACCTAAAATAATGTTGCCTATTATTTGTAATGCAGCTTCTTTAGGTGTTTTGGCAGCTATTTTTAATATTCAAGGGACTCCAATGAGTGCTGGATTTGGATTTAGTGGACTAGTTGGTCCTGTAAACCATTTGAATATTGTTGGATTCTCAGTACTAAATGTTATTATGACTATTCTTGTTTTTCTGGTTGCACCCATTGCTTTCGGTATTGGATACAATTACCTCTTTACTAAAGTGTGGCCTATTATTTCACCAGAAGACTATAAATTAAATATTTCTTAGTAAGGAGGAAAGAAAATGATTCGAAATTTTGAAGAACTGAAAAAAGAAATAATCGAGAAGAAAGCAGCACCCAAAAAAGTAGCTGTTGTAAAAGCGGCTAGTGGACATACGTTAGAAAGCATCTTTGAGTTAGCCAAAGAAGGCTTGATCTTTCCTTATTTGATTGATGAAGAAGAAGCCATTAAAAAAGAGCTAGCAAAGCTTGATATAAAAGGTGCTAAGTATGAAATTGTGCAAACTCAAACAGATCAAGAAGCGGCCTTTAAAGGCATTCAAATGGCAAAAGAAAACCAAGTCGAATTTATTATGAAAGGCGATTTGCAAACAGGAGTGTTATTAAAAGAAGTCGTCAATCGTGAAACGGGCATTCGAGAACAAAAAGTTCTTTCACACTTGGCGTTAATTGAAGTGCCCACTTATCCTAAATTAATTGGGATTACGGATGGTGGAATGGTTCTCACACCTGATTATGAGCAAAAGAAAGCCATTATTGAGAATGCTCTAGGAGTGATGCGAGCTATTGGATATCGAGAGCCTAAATTTGCTGTTCTTTCAGCTGCTGAAGTCGTGCAACCCAAATTGCAAGCTTCTGTGGATGCTGCAGAATTAACAAAGGACTTTTCAACAATCGAAAATGTCGTAGTTGAAGGGCCAATCTCATTAGATATTGCCTTGAATCCTGAAGCAGCAAAAGACAAAAACTACCAAGGGAAAATTCAAGGGGACAGCGATGTTTTAGTAGCTTCTGATATTATTGCGGGAAATACGTTATCAAAAAGTTTGACTCTATTAGCAGGAGGAGAAATGGCTGGAATAATAGTTGGAGCTAAAGTACCGATAATTTTAACGTCTAGAAGTTCTTCAGCAACTGAAAAAAGAAATTCTCTGCTATTAGCGCTTAAAGTAAGCTCAGAAGCAAAAGAGAAAGGAGAAGTTAAGTAATATGGTAACTCGTATATTAGCGATTAATCCAGGTGCCACATCAACAAAGCTTGGGTATTTTGAAGATGATCACTTGCAATGGAAAAAAGAATTAACGTATTCTTTTGAAAAAATATCCGAATACAAAACAATTTTAGAACAGTACGATTTTCGTTATTTAGATATTGTTGATTATTTAAAAAGTAAGAATGTATCAGCAAGTTCTTTAGACTCAGTTGTTGGTAGAGGAGGCTTACTTCCACCAGTGAATGCTGGAGCCTATTTAGTGAATGAGGCTATAATGGATTGTTTGAAAAATCGTCCGATTTTGGAGCATGCTTCGAATTTAGGAGCTAGTCTGGCAAACGGAATAGCCGAAAAATTTGGAACTCAAGACTGTGAAGCTTATATCTACGATCCTGTAACAGTAGATCAAATGGAAGACGTAGCTAGGATATCCGGATCGGCTTCCATTGAGCGAAAAAGTATTGGTCATGTTTTAAATATGAGAGCCGTTTGTATGAAAATTGCTGAAAATGACTTAAAAAAACCTTACGAAAAATCTAACTTTGTCGTTGCACACGTTGGTGGCGGGAGTTCAGCCAGTGCTCACCAACAAGGAAGAATGATTGACTTAATTTCAGATGACGAAGGGTTGTTTTCAGCAGAACGTACAGGAGGGTTGCCCTTAAAAGAAATTATTCCAATGTGCTATGAACGTACTAAAAAAGAGATGACAGATATGACCAGAAAAAAAGGCGGTCTGGTTTCTTATTTCGGTACAAACGATGCACGTATTGTTGAAGAAAAAGCTGAAAATGGCGATAAAAAGGCTAAGATAGTCTTAGATGCTATGGCATATCAAATAGCTAAAACAATTGGCGAATTATCTACAGTTCTTTATGGAAAAGTAGACGGAATCATCTTAACCGGAGGGATAGCGCATTCTCATTACATTACAGATTTAGTTAAGAAACGAACCTCATTTATAGCTCCAATTTTTATTGTTCCCGGAGAAGAAGAGTTAACCGCATTGGCTAAAGGTGCTAGACGAGTTTTAATGAAACAAGAAGAAGTAAATGTCTTCAGAGAATAAGAGCCAAAAATGAGTTACCAAAAAAGAAGTCGATATAAAATCGACTTCTTTTTCGTTGATAAATAGACCAAGAAAATGATTATTATATTATAGCGATAGAGTTTAGAGTTAATTTTTTTTCATGAAATCAATGAAACGAACGGTGTGTTCTTCTAGATTTTTATTTTTTTTATAAGCAATACCAATTTCAAAAAAATCAGCTTTATCTTTTAAGGGAATCCATTTTAACTCTTTGAAGTTACTTATTTTTTCTAATGCTTGGGGCATCAAAGTTAAAGCATTTGTTGTTAGTGTATTTTGTAAAAGTACTTCCCAGTTCTTATTGGTGAAAATAATTTTAGGATAGAAACCATATTCTATACATCTCTCATGGAGAATGTTACCAAGCACATAATCACTAGAAAATGAACAAATATCGTAATTTTTTAGATCTTTGATTGTAATGGCTGCTTTTTTTGAAAGAGGATGATCATAAGGTAAAACGACAGAAACAGAATATTTAGAATGGGATGTGTTTAATCGTTCAATTTCAATAGAACTTTCATAATTTGGAAAAGAGACTAAACCGATATCTATTTCATCATGAGCCAGTTTCTTTTGGATTTCAACAGATCCACTTTGAACAAATGTTAATTCAACCTCAGGGTTCATTGTTGTAAACTGGACAATTTGTTCCATATATTGAATGACAAAAAGCACCGTTATTCCAACTTTTAACGTTTTATTACCTGCTTTTGTTTGATGCATATCTTCCATTAATTCATCAAAATTTTTTAAAAGTATTTGGCCATGCTTGTATAATTTCTCTCCATTTTCTGTTAATTGAAGTCCTTGTTTTGTTTGAAAAAACAAGTGAGTGTTAAATTCTTCTTCTAATTGTTGGATATTCCAACTTAACGTAGGTTGTGTAACAAATAAGCTTTTTGCAGCCCCGGAATAACTTTTACTATTAGCAATTGTGACAAAGTATTTTAATTGGCGAAGTTCCATTATTAAAGTCCTCTCTTTTTTAATTATGCATTAAGTAACAAACAGACGATACAAAAGAAGGTGCAAACGTTTTCCTAATCATTCATATAGTAGCATATATTCATAAGCGATAAATTAAAATCTGATTAGGGTAAATAAATAGAGAAACTTATCCTAAAAAATCAATACTCATAATCGATAGTTTGGCTGAATAAAAAACTTAAAAGAACACCCTAAAAGAGGAATCGCTTTTAGGGTGTTCTTTGGTTTTAATCGTTAACAGAAGCACTTGAAACACTATCAACAACGACTTTTTCAGCTTCGTGACTATCGTTGGTAGAAGCTGAAGAAACAGCATCAACTTCTTCATGATCTTTAGTAGAAGCACTAGATACAGCATCAACGTTTCCAGTTAATGTTTGTCCTGTTTGTTTCAAATACCAATCGATAATAGGTTTGAAGTCTAAAATGAATTCATTAATTCCTGCGTAATTGCCTTCATCATCATGCATCGCTTGATAATTGTGAACAACATATTTATCAGGACCATGTGTTGGTACGTGGACGCGAACAGCATCTTGTGCGCCAGAACGAAGTTGTTTAATAACCCACTCAACGTTTTTAAGTGCTTTTTCTGGATGGCAGTTTGCCAGTGGGTTTCCTGCTTGTCCAGGTACACGAGAAGCTAACATTTGATCTCCAGGTTTTGTTTGGTTGTAGTATAAGAACTGGTTATTATTGTCAGCATAAGTTAATTCCATTGGCATAGAAGATAAGAAATAGTTTAGTTGATTAACCGTAAGAATACCACGATTCAACTTAACATATGCGTCGCCCTCTGCAGCGTTAACTAATTTAGCAGCTTGCTCGACCCAGTCTTCAGCAGCCATATCTACGCCTTGAATGGTAGTAGCTATGGTTCCTGTTGCGTGCAAGTCTTCAGGTTCAGCAGGTTTTTGTTGAGGTTCTTCCAACAAAGAAATAACGTTGATAAATTTAATGAATTTTTTTAAAGAGCTTTCTAAGAATTTACTCGTATTTTGATCTTTTAAATTCTCATTTTCATCAAAAGCTTCTTTCACTTTTCCTAATAAAAATTCATTACCAGGTAAAACCATCGCATTAACACCAGGTGCATCTAAAATCTGACGCAAGTGTAATTGTGCGCGTGAAGAACCTTGATCGTAATAAGAAGCTCCTACAATCATGACCGGTTTATTCTCTAATGGATGAATTTTAAACGATAACCATTCCAATACACTTTTTAAGCTAGCAGGAATGGTATGATTGTGTTCTGGAGTAGCAATAATAACACCATCAGCAGCTAATATTTTGTTAGCAATTCTTTTGATAGCGGGACTATTTGTTTGGTCATCACTTTGGTTAAATAAAGGAACATCTTTAATTTCTAGTACCTCTAATTCAAATAAATTACCAAACTCCTTAGCAATATAATTTAATAATAAACGATTATATGACATTTCTGCATTTGATCCGACAATACCGACTAATTTCATTTTCTTCCAACTCCTATGATTAAATTTTGTCCCATGAAAAATTTTCTGCTTGTTTTTTGTTTAACGCGTGTGCATGGTTTAACTGAGTAGTAATAGTTACAAATACTAAGAAGTCTTCGAATAATCCTTCTAGTCTTTTTACTAAGTCTTGATTAATGAGGTTATTATCTTCATCAAAAGCTTGTAAAGAGTGGCTTAATAAAAATTCAGAGCTGGGCATAACTCGTGCTTTTAACTCTGGTGCATCAAGCATGTGTTTTAAGTGTGACTGAGCTCTAGAAGAACCTAACGTTCCGTAAGAAGCACCCGTTATCATAACGGGTTTATCAACAAAAGTGAACGTCCCATACGATAACCAGTTCAATGCATTCATCAGTGATGCAGGCACAGCATGGTTGTATTCGGGCGTACTAATGATAACTCCATCAGCTTCCTCAATTTTTTTAGCTATTTCTTGAACGATTGTAGGTAAAACCTTATTTTCTGGTTTGTTAAAGAGGGGGATATCTTTAATTTCAACGATTTCAATTTGTGCTTGATTTGAAAAATGTTTTTGGATAAATTGCAATAAACTACGGTTAGTAGATTTATCAGAGTTTGTTCCAACTAATGCGATAAAATTATTCATTTTTATTACTCCCTTTTGGTTGAGTCTTTATTAAGTAGACCAACTGTTATTTTTTGATTATTCTTTTTTCTAGTGCATTGGAATACATTATTTTTTCTTCTTTAGTAATGATGAGACCATCTATTCCATTTAATTGATTTAACACATTCATGATTTCTTCAGATGATTTTCCAAATAAACGAGTGGTCCATATTTCCCCGTCTATTGATTTATCTGAAACAATAGTTAAACTTGTAACATCTGTATGGACCGGATAGCCTGTATGAGAATCTAAAATATGATGGTAGGTTTGCTCTTTATCTTTTAGACTTCTTTCATAAATACCAGATGTAACGATGGATTGATTAAGAGCTTTTAAAACAATCATAGAATCTTCACGAGAGGGTCCGGGCTTTCTGATGCCAATGTTCCAAAAAGGATCTATTTTATTGTATGCAGGACCTAAAACGACAATGTTTCCTCCTAAATTAATTAAAGCAGATAGGACACCAACACTTTTTAAATAATCGATGATTAAATCAGCAATAAAACCTTTTGCTAAAGAACCTAAGTCAATCAGCATCCCAGGTTTTCTTAAAAAAATCGTTTGTTCTTGGTCATTAAGTACAATATTATGTGGATCTGTTTTTTTGAGAAGAAGTTGAATCTCTTCTTCTGTGGGAACTTTAGCGTCTTCAAAACCAATACGCCATGTTTGAACGAGTGGACCTATGGCAATGTTCAAATGACTGTTTGGAGAACAACTATGCTCTTTTCCAATCTTAATTAATTGATATAAATCAGGATGGACGCAGACGGGTTGAATGCCAGCGTTCTTGTTAACAACCATTAATTCTGAACTTGAGTCATTCGCACTAAAGCGATGTTCGTATTTTTTTAACCGACTGACCACCTCATCTAATACAAAATCTGGCGATTCATGTTGAACCACTAAATCGATAACGGTACCCATCATGTGCACCGTTCTTTTTTCCTGTACCAATGGCTATCAACTCTTTTCCTATGAAGAATATAATGAAGTATTGCCTATCAAAATTACGAGTAATCATTGGTCACTACTGCTAGATAAAACAGATTTTTCTATTTTAGTTAATTCACTAAGTAGAACAATATTTTTATTGATTTTGGCATAAGCTCTAGCATCATAAAGCAATTCTAAAATCAATTCTCGTGGCTCGTTTTGAATGATGGCATTCTTTACTAGTTGTGAAGCGACTCTTGCAAGATAGTAAGTTACGTGATTATCTGAACAAATAGTAAGGGCGTAGTGCAATAGTGCATTGCTTGCTTCTATTTCATTCATTTCAGAATAGAAAATACTGCATTGGAAAAGAATGTTAAGGACGCGCCAAGTGTCTTCTATCTCTTTCGTATCATAGGAATAAATTTTTTCTAAAACCTTATTAAAATAAAACTCGGCTTTTTCTTGCTCTTTTTCTCGGAAATACGCCATGCCAGTTCCTGTATAGGCTAATAAGCGAAAAATTTCTAAACTGTTGGACTGTTCTTCTAGTAAAATCTTATCAAAGTTAAAAAGAATGTCTGTAATAGGATAATTTTGAAAAACCATAATAAATCCTTTTAAATAAAAATAACGAAAAGATAAAACAGGGTCTTCGATCGTCGTTATAGCTATTGAATCTAGCAGTATTTTTGCTTGTTCAAATTCACTGGTAACAAGAAAAAATTCTGCTTTGTTCATAAACTCTGTTGTTTCTGTGTATCTGATTCCTACTTTTGGAAACAGATCACCTAATGGAAGCCCTAGACGATTACAAAGTTCAATCAATATTTTTAAATTTGGAACCCGTGCGTTATTTTCAAATCGACTGAGTGTTGCTTGAGTACAAACTCCTTCAGCTAATTCTACTTGAGAGAAGCCCTTTTCTTTACGCATCTCAATAAATTTTTCAATATTCATGATGTTCCTCCGATTAGTTAACATTTTGCGAGAATCGGTTACATTAAAGACAAATAAATAAAACAGAGTGCTGTTCCATTATCACTTAAGGAAAATAACGCAATTTTCTGAAAAATCTAATTGTGTTTTATTTCACATTCATCTTATATAAAGTATAATACGATTTTAAAACATTCTTGTCAACATAAATATATAATATATTATATATTTATGTTGAGTATATTGTCTTTATTATCTTTCGAAATAAAAATTTTAATAAATTCTTTCTGAAAAAGGTCATTATAAGTATCATGTATTCCTAATTAAATGATGTTTTTATAGGAAATAAAAAAGATGAGTGATATTACTTTTTAAGGAGATAGTACGAAATCATTTGAAAATGGACTAAATAAAAAAAAATAGGCATTCATGTATAAAAAAAATAAATGAATACCATGATTTTTTAATGAAAGAATAAATGTTCACAAAGTAAATTGATAATCGTTTATGTCTTTTAATAAAGAACTTTATTTATCTCTTTTTTTTATGCTAGTATAGATACTTAACATATCTATACTAGCAAGGAGAGGGAAACCATAAATAATTATTTATTTGAAGAATCTATTGATGTTTGTATGCACACAAAACAAACAACCTAATGTTTACCTCGAAGCCCTTTCTGATTTTTAAAAATGATCTATCTATACTAACAAAATAGTGTCTGACTTATAAAAAAAAGAAGTTAAGATGAAAAATAAGCGAGTTGTAACTATTAAGTTAACCAAGAAGGGGTAATCTTTGTATCAAAAATCAGTTTATAATTTTCATTACAAAACAATCACGTTTTAAAAGATAATCCCGAAAATGACATTCAATGGACTATTCAAACAATTTATTGAATACATGAATGGAGCAAGAACACTTATTTCATTAAGAAGAGAAAAGAGGCTAATCATGTACAAAACGCTAATGAAATCCATGCGACAATATAAAAAGCCAGCCTATTTAACCATGCTGTTTATGGCACTAGAAGTTGCTGTTGAGATTTTCATCCCTTTTCTGATGGCGAAAATTATTGATAAAGGTTTAATAGAAGGAGACCTTAGGTATGTATTAAAAATAGGCTCGTTAATGTTTGGAATAGCTTGTTTATCCATGCTGTTTGGAGTACTAGGCGGTAAGTTTTCTTCCGATGCCGCAGTAGGTTTTTCAACCAATCTTCGTGGCGATATTTACAAAAATATTCAAACATTTGCATTTGATAGTATTGATAAATACTCTTCATCCAGTTTGATTACAAGACTGACAACAGATATCACTAATATCCAAATGGCTTTTCAAATGGTATTAAAAACAATTATTCGAGCACCTTTCATGATTGCTTTTGCATTTGGGATGGCAGCTTATACAAATTTGAAATTATCTTTAGCTATTTTAATTATTGTCCCTATTGTGGCTGTTATTTTAATTGGTCTTATCTATCGTGTGCATCCTTATTTTATAAAGGTCTTCAAAAAATATGATCAGTTAAACCAAACGGTACAAGAAGATATTAATGGTGTGCGTGTTGTAAAATCATTTGTCCGTGAAGAAAAAGAAATCGAAAAATTTAAAATTGCTTCTGCAGATATTAAACATTTATTTACAAAAGCAGAAAAAATTACAGCACTTAATGCTCCTATTATGCAGATTGCTATTTATTCCTGTTTGCTTCTTGTTTATTGGTTTGGAGCAAAGTATGTCGTAGGTGGAACGATGAGTACAGGAGAATTAACAAGTTTTATTACCTATATGATGCAAATCCTGAGCAGTATCATGATGATTTCAATGATTTTTGTCATGATTGTTATTTCTGAAGCTTCAGTAGAGCGGGTTGCTGAAGTTTTAAATGAAAAAGCAACATTGACTAATCCAGAGAAACCACTGACAAAAATCGAAAACGGTGCTATTGAATTTAGGGATGTTCAATTTAAATACAATAAACAATCAGAAGAGGCAGATTTAAGTCAGATCAATTTTACAATTCATTCTGGTGAAACAATCGGTATTATAGGTGGAACGGGGAGCGGGAAAAGCTCATTAATCCAATTAATTCCTAGGTTATATGATGTTACCAAAGGAGAAGTATATGTTTCAGGCCATAATGTGAAAGACTATGATTTAGTGACCTTGCGTGACCAAATTGCAATGGTTTTACAAAAGAATACGTTATTTTCTGGTACGGTTAATGATAACTTGAGATGGGGAAATAAAAATGCATCAAAAGAGGAAATTCAACGTGTTGCTAAATTAGCACAAGCAGATGATTTTGTTCAGGCATTTCCAGATAAATATGAAACGGTACTGGATCAAGGTGGTTCAAACGTATCCGGTGGTCAAAAACAACGGTTGACGATTGCACGTGCATTATTGAAACAACCTAAGATTCTTATTTTAGATGACTCAACAAGTGCAGTGGATACAAAAACAGATGCTTATATACGAAAAGCATTTGTAGAAGAGATACCAAATACAACAAAAATTATTGTTTCACAGCGCATTTCTTCTATTCAAGATTCAGACCGAATCATTGTATTAGAAGAAGGGAAAATTAATGGAATCGGCACACATGAAGAATTGTTAAAAAACAACGAAATCTACAAAGAAGTATATGATTCTCAAGTAAAAGGAGGGACGATAGTTGAAGAATAAACAGATCATGAAACCAACTGTTAGTCCGTTAAGAATATTTAAAAGAATTCTTTCTTATGCTACAAAACAATATAAAGTACGAATCATTGTCGTCATTGTTAGTATCATTATTAGCGCAGCAACCAATGCGATTGGAATTAGTTTTACTAAGGCTTTGATTGATGATTATATTGCGCCTCTTCTTACTCAACAAACACCGGATTACTCAAATTTAGCTCGTATAATCAGTTTAATGGCCATGTTGTATTTAACGGGTGCTATTTTTACGTATATTTTTAATCGTACAATGGTTACTGTTTCGCAAGGAATCTTAAAAGATATTCGAGATGAGATGTTTACTCATATGGAATCTTTACCCATTCGTTATTTTGATAGCAACGCAACGGGTGATATTATGAGTCATTATACAAATGACACGGATACGCTAAGACAAATGATTAGCCAATCCATTCCACAAGTTTTTTCATCGCTGATTATCATTTTATCGATTATTATTGCCATGTTTATTATTAATATACCCATGACTTTTTTTGTTTTATGTATGATTGGAATTATGGTATCTGTCATTCGCATAATTGGTAGCAAAAGTGGTCGCTATTTTTCTATCCAACAATCGGCATTAGGCAAGTTAAATGGTTATGTAGAAGAAATGATAGAAGGCCAAAAAGTTGTTAAAGTGTTTAACCATGAAGAAGAAGCGATTGATAATTTTAATGGGTTAAACGAAGAATTAAGAGAAAATGCTACAAAAGCAAATACCTATGCTAATATTTTAATGCCTATTATGGGAAATATTGGAAACTTTATGTATTTATTGACAGCTGTAATAGGAGCAATTCTTTCGATTACAGGACTCACCGCTTTAACAGTGGGTAGTATTGCAGCATTTGTTCAATTCACAAAAAGCATTACTATGCCTGTAGCACAAATTACTCAACAATTTAATGCGATTATTTTATCATTAGCAGGTGCGGAACGTATTTTTAATTTGTTAGATGAAAAACCTGAAGAAGATACTGGGACGATTGAATTGATAAATATCACAAAACAAGCTGACGGGAAATTTGAAGAATCTAATCTACGTACAGGTAGCTGGGCTTGGAAACAAACTACAGCTAATAAGGAAATTAGATATACAGAATTAAAGGGTGATGTGCG